>NZ_NAAD01000011.1 GCF_002093115.1 Geothermobacter hydrogeniphilus
CGCTCAACCCGTCCGTCTCTTCTTCGGCCGCGCGCAGGGATCTTTCCAGGGCTTCAACCGCCATATTCAAACTGTCCAGTTGCAAGGGCACCATAGCCCTCCAGACGATTCACAGGTGAGGTTTTTACGAAAGCATCACGTGAGTGGAGAAAGCAACAAGGCCACCTGTACACGCATCACGGCAGCAAATCATCCCCCTGAACCAGCTACCGCGTCACCAGGTACACCAGCAGCAACCCCGCCCCCATGCTCGCCAGCGCCGCCAGGCGCAGGGCGGCGTCGGGCATGGACGCCAGCTGGACGACGAAAAGCCGCATCCGTTGCGGAGAAAGGAACCAGGGAATCCCTTCCAGGATCATGACCATGCCGCAGGCGATGAGCAGCTGACTCATAAGAAATTCCTCATAAAATTCCAAGGGTTTCATGGCAGGCATATTGCAGACCAAATCCACTGTCAATTGTGACAGGGCAGTTTAGAAACTGCCGTATACACTGTCAAGATTGCTTCCATGAGATTTGAATTGCGTTGTAATTTCCGATCGTTACCACAGGTACCTGGCTTAGGTGACGACCGATGGCAGCACAGGGTGATCGGTCACGATTCGGGCTTTTGGCCAACGACCCCGTCTTCCGGCGGGACCGGGGTTGAAATCAGTACTGGGTTTTGTTGCGGGCATGAATTCACTGAAAATTAAAATCCTCGGGTTGACGACCCTGATCATGCTGATCGCAGTGGCGCTGGCCGTGTGGCACAACTTCGACACCCAGCAGGCGATGCTGCAGCGATTCGCCGACCAGAACGGCCGGGTGCTGGGCGAGACGATCCGCAACAGTATCATCGCCAACATGGCCAGCGGCCAGAACAGCGAGGTGGCCCGTATCCTGGAGCGCATCAGTCGGGAACCGGCGATTGAATCGGTCCGGATCTTCGACGAGTCGGGACGCATCCTGATCTCCGCCGATGCCGAGGAGACCGGTGACCTGATCGCCGCCTCGGATCTGCTCGCCTATCGTTCCGGCAACTATTCCTATATCGACGATACCAGCAGGACAGACCACCACACCACCCTGGTGCCGATCAACAACGCTCCCACCTGCCACCGCTGCCACGATCCCGAAGCCAAGGTTCTCGGCATCCTCAATGTCCACCTCTCGCTCTCCGAGATGGCGATGATGCAGCGCAAGGGCCGCCAGGCAACCCTGCTGACCTCGCTGGGGATGGCGGCGATCATGATCATCACCCTCGGTGGGTTCATCCTCTTCTACGTCGACGGCCCCCTGCGCCGTTTCGCGGTCGCCATGAATTTCCTGGAAAAGGGGGATTTCGAGCGGGCCCGCACCAAGATCCGCAGTTCCCGCGAGATGGAGCTGCTGTCGGAGAAGTTCAACCTGATGGTCGACCGCGTCAAGCAGTTGCTCGACCAGACGGTTCATCACGAACGGGAGATGGCCATTGCCGAGGAAAAACTCTCCCACCACGATGAAATCCGCAACATGAACATCACCCTTGAGGAGCGCCTCAAGGAGATCGAATATCTCAACATCACCCTCGAAGAACGGATCGAGGAAATCGAGGAAGCCAACTACAAGATCGCCGACCTTGCGGGCGAACTCGAAGACCGCAACACCAACCTCGAAGAGGCTGTCAGCAGACTGCAGGCCCTGCACAAACTGGGGCTGTCGATCAACGCGACCATGGACATCGAACGCCTCTTCGCCCTGCTGCTGCACCGCACGGTGGAAACGCTGCAGGCGCGCGTCGGCTACCTGCTGCTGCTCGACCGTGATTCCTGGACGCTGAAGATCGGCGCCGCCGAAGGGCTGCCCGAGCATATCGACAAGGGGATGCGCATCCCGATCAAACCGGGCGGGGTGTCCCACTGGGTGATCAAAAACAACCAGGCGCTGCTGATCAGCAACATCGATGAATCGCGCGAATTCAGCCGGGTCAGCCGCCTGGGATTCACCCGCGAAACGGTCATCTGCACCCCGCTGGTGATCGGCGAAGAGGTCATCGGTACTCTGACCATGGCCAACCGCAGGGATGAAAACCCCTTCGACGGTGAAGACCTGGAACTGCTGACCACCATCGCCGCCCAGGCCAGCATCGCCATCAAGAACGCCCGGCTCTACGAAGAACAGCAGAGTACCTACCTGAGCACGGTGCAGGCGCTGGTGTCGGCGGTCGAGGCCAGTGACGCCTACACCCGCGGCCACTCCGAACGGGTCAAGCGTTACGCCCTGCGCCTGGCCGAATTCATGAACCTGCCGGCGGAAACCCTCAAACGGCTCGAACAGGCGGCCATCCTGCACGACATCGGCAAGATCGGCATCTGCGAATCACTGCTGCACAAGACCGCCAAGCTGGACAGTGAAGATATCGAAATCCTTCGCCAGCACCCCAGTATCGGCGTCAAGATTCTCGAACCGATCAATTTCCTCAGTGATGTCCGGGCCATTATCCAGCAGCACCATGAACGGTATGACGGCAGCGGCTATCCGAAAGGAATCGCCGGCAACGACCTGATGCTTGAAGCGCGGATTCTGGCGGTTGCCGACACCTACGACGCCATGACCACCGACCGGCCCTACCGCAAGGCACTGAGTCATGAGGTGACTATTGAGGAGATCCGCCGCAATGCCGGCGGCCAGTTCGATCCCGATGTTGCCATGGCCTTCATCCGCATGTTTGAAGAAGAAGCCTCGGCAGCCTGAAGCGGAGGATGAGTCTCCCGATGCTCACAAGGTTCAACCATCTGCCCCTCTCCCAGAAAATCCTGCTGCCCTTTTTCCTGGTCCTGGTCCTGCTCGGGCTGACCGCCACCATCGGCTCGGTTCAACTGACCAGCGATTCACTCTCCGAGTCAATCGATCAGCAACTCGACGACCAGCACAGCCTGCTGGAGATGGCGATTAAAAACGAGGAGCAAAGGCTGACAACCTTCGCCAACCTGCTGGTGGCCCTGTCTCCTGATGACCCCGAAGAAACCGGAACCATTCCCCTGGCGGCACACCTCAACGGCCTCTCCAGCCAGGAGCTGAGCGTCCGCATCTGGTCTGAACAGCAGATCGGAAGCCTTGAGCAACCGCAGCTGAAGCAGATGGTCACCCATGCCCGGCGCAGCGGCAGGACCAGGATTCGCTTCTTTCCCGCCCTGCCGGACAGTCCCGCCCTGGTCCTGGTCAAACCCCTCAAGGACACAGCCGGAGATCAGCGCTATATCATGATCAGGCGGACCCTGGGACAGAAGTTCTTCCGTTCCCTGATGAAACCGAGCCGGGGGGACTGCCACCTGCTTGACCGCAACGGCAACCACCTGGTCAGCAACCGGCCGGAAGCCTCCCCGCCGCGATTGTCCGCCGACGAAATCAGTCGCCTGATCGCGGGACGCCGGGTCAACAAAGCGACCGCCACCACCCGCACCCAGTTTTTTGCCGTCCCCCTGGGAACCTCGGACCTGGTTCTGCTGGGCGTCAGCCTGCCGACCCGCGATCTCGGCATGCTGGTACGCAGCCTGGCCACCCGCTCGGCGATCACTGTCCTGCTGGCCCTGATCATCTTCGGCTATTTCTTCCTGCGCTTCATCCGCGGACAATTGCGGCCGCTGGAAACCCTGCTGCAGGCCACTGAAACCGTCAGCCGCGGGCAGCTTGACTATCGTCTGCCCGACCTCGGAAATGATGAAATCGGCAAACTGGCCCAATCCTTCAACAGCATGGTGAGCCAACTTGACGAACTCTACAAGGAGAAGATCGACCAGCAGCGGCAACTGACGGAACAGCGGGAGGAGCTTAAATACCGCGAGCTGCTGGAAGCGAAGAACGCCGAAATCGAACGCGCCAATCACGAACTGCGCGCCCACCTGAAGGAGATGTCGGGGCTGTTTCAGCTCAATCGCGCCATGACCTCAACCCTCGACCTGGGCATCCTGTTCGACCGGATGATGGGGGTGCTGAAGGATCTGATCCACTGCGACCGGATGGTGCTGTTCACCTACAATGCCGGCAGCGAAGAACTGCTGGTGCGCAAAACCCACGGTATCGACCCGGAACTGCTGCAGGGCATGACCTTCCGTCTCGACGAAGGAATCACCGGCAAAGCCGCCCTGACCCAGCAACTGCTCTCCATTCCCGATCTGAAGAACGATAAACGCAACCTCGGCTACAAGGGCAAGAGCCACAGCGGCGGCTCAATGGTCAGCGTGCCGCTGGTGGTCAAAAAGCGCCTCTCCGGGGTCCTGAACCTGCACAAGATCGAAACCAACGCCTTTTCCGAAAGTGATATCAACCTGGTCCAGGCGGTCGCCAACCAGGCCGCCATCGCCATCGAGAACAGCCAGCTCTATGAACAGGCGCGCAGTCTCTCGAATACCGATGAATTGACCGGACTGGCCAATCGACGGCATTTCCAGATGATTCTCAAGCGCGAAGTCGCGCAGGCGCAGCGCTACCATTCTCATTTCAGCCTGATCATGGCCGACATCGATCATTTCAAGGCGTTCAACGATACGCACGGGCACTTGCGGGGGGATATTGTGTTGAAGAAGGTGGCCGATATCCTGCTGCAGAATACCCGCGGCATCGACCTCGTCGGTCGTTTCGGTGGAGAAGAGTTTATCGTCCTGCTGCCGAAAACAGATAAACTCGGTGCGGAAGCGGCGGCGGAAAAACTGCGCTCCTGCGTCATGAACGACAGCTTCCCCGGCGAAGAGGAAAGCCAGCCGAACGGAACGCTGACCCTCTCCCTCGGCATCGCTGAATACCCCAACGACAGCAAGGACATCTACGAACTGCTCGATCTGGCGGACCGGGCCCTCTACCGCGCCAAGGAAGAAGGCCGCAACCGGTTCGTCACCTGGCAGGCGGAGATGCATTCCGCGGTCTGACAGGTTGAACAAAAACGCCTGTCTGCCGCGTTGTCCGCCCTCCGCGTCAATGCGACGCCCTGCTCATCCCCGATCCTGAATCAGATTCCGCAGCGAACGATCATAGCTGCGTTCCCCCTGCGGGGTAAAGAAACAGCCGGGGAATTCCCCCCTGCTCTGATGATAGGCGACACAGGCACAGCAGTTGCCGCGTCGGCTGCAGGTGGTATAGGTGCAGGCGCAATGATCCGTTCCACAGGTCATCTCAGCGGGCTCCTTCCAGCATCAGGGAAAGGCGGACAGGGCTTCCAGCCCGGTCTGTTCCGGCAGGCCGGCCAGCAGGTTGAGGTTCTGGACAGCCTGCCCGGCCGCCCCCTTCACCAGGTTGTCGATAACCGCGACCACAATGATCCGCCCGGTCCGTTCGTCGGCAACCATGCCGAGGTCACAATAATTGCTGCCGGCAACCTGGTTGATATTCGGCAGGCTGCCGACCGGGTGAACCCGGACAAAATACTCGTCGGCATAGAATTGCCGATAGATCTCGACCAGGTCAGCCGTTGACAACTGTTGCCTTGACGCGGCATAGCAGGTGGAAAGAATGCCGCGACTGACCGGCAGCAGGTGCGGGGTAAAGCTGACCGTCACCTCCCGTCCGGAAAGAATACTCAGGGTCTGTTCAATCTCGGGAGTGTGCCGATGGCCGGCGACCCCGTAGGCCTTGAAGCCCTCGTTCACTTCACAGAAGAGGCTGCCGAGCTTTGCGCCCCGCCCCGCCCCGCTGGTCCCCGACTTACTGTCAATGATCAGCGAATCGGGGTCAATCAACCCCTGCCGCAACAGCGGCGCCAGCCCGAGAGCGACACTGGTCGGATAGCAACCGGGGTTGGCGACCAGGCGGGCCGGACGCACCTGCTCACGAAACAGCTCGGGCAAACCATAAACCGCCTCGGCGAGCAGCTGCGGACTGCTGTGAGGCTGGTACCAGTGCTCGTAAACCGCGGCGTCCCTGAGCCGGTAGTCGGCCGAAAGATCAACCACCCGGCAACCCGCGACAAGCAGATCGGGGATCACCGCCATCGCCGCCTGGTGCGGCAGGGCGGTCAGGACAACCTCGGCGCGGGCGGCGATCTCCGCCGCGGCGAGATTTTCAAAAACCAGCTCGCAGCGTCCCGCCAGGGAGGGAAAAACCCGCGCCACAGGCTGCCCCGCGAACTGCCGCGAGGTCACGCACACCAACTCGGCCTGCGGATGTCCAACCAACAGCCGGAGCAACTCCACCCCGGTGTAACCACTGGCGCCGACAACGGCAACTTTGATATTCATACGCTTAAGCTCCAACCCGAATCCACGGGTTCCCTGAATCAGACCAATCTGCACCACAGTTTCAAGACGCTGGATTTTTTATCAAATCCAGACGCAGCCTCAATGAGCGCGGCAGCTGCGTCGCACAAGCGAAGCGGGCCTGCAACGCAGAGTTGATGAAAAAGCCGGCCAGCATAAGTTTCAACAACGTTGATCGGGTCCATATCCGCACCGCCGTTCCAAGGCGTCGGATTTTTTATCAAATCAAGACGCAGCCCAATGAGCGCGGAGGCATAACCCTGAATCAGAGAGTCCCTTGTCGGCAGACAGCACAAGTCATTGATCTGCCTGAGCTTCCCAAAAATCACCAGCGAACCTATGGGTGCACCTCAGATTTTTGAAAAGATCATTCAGACCAAGCACTTGCACTCTCCATCCAACAGGAACTCACTGAATCAGGGTAGCGGCAGCTACGTCGCACAAGCGAAGCGGGCCTGCAACGCAGAGTTGATGAAAAAGCCGGCGCCCTAACAAAACAAGGGGAGCCGTATCGGGCTCCCCTCGCAAGGTTGAAACAATTGCTGCGGGCGAAAAAAGGCCCGTTGCGGTTAACGCTTGGAGAACTGGAAGCTCCGACGCGCGCCGCGGCGACCGTATTTCTTACGTTCCTTGACACGGCTGTCACGGGTAATGAACCCGGCCTTTTTCAACACGCCGCGCAGTTCGGGATTGGCCTCGACCAGCGCTTTGGTGATGCCGTGCTTGATGGCACCGGCCTGGCCGGAAGCACCACCGCCACAGACATTGACCCAGACATCCCACTTACCGAGGTTGTCGGTCAATTCCAGCGGCTGGCGAACAACCATCTTGGAGGTTTCACGACCGAAATACTGGTCGATACTGTTCTGGTTCACGGTAATCTCACCGTTCCCCGGCTTGATCCAGACACGGGCAACCGAAGTCTTCCTCTTGCCAGTGGCGTAAAATCTCTGTTCAGCCATCATCTATCTCCTGAATCTCAGCCCTGAATGTCCAGGTTCTTGGGCTGCTGAGCTGCGTGGGGATGTTCGGCACCGGCATAGACCTTGAGCTTGCGGAACATCTGGCGACCGAGTTTATTCTTCGGCAGCATCCCTTTGACAGCAGCCTTGATCAACTCTTCGGGTTTCTTCTCCAGCAGTTTTTCCGCGGTGATCTCCTTGAGACCGCCGGGAAAACCGGAGTGCCGATAATACGTCTTGGCAGCGAGCTTGTTGCCGGTCAGCTTCACCTTGTCGGCATTCAGGACGACGACGAAATCGCCGGTGTCGACATGCGGGGTGTAGATCGGCTTGTGCTTGCCGCGAAGCACATGGGCAATCTGCGCCGCGGCCCGGCCAAGGACTTTGCCTTCCAGGTCAACGACGAACCAGTTTTTCTGCACGGTGGCAGGTTTAGCAGCTTTGGTACTCATGCGATCCTCTCTATTCTTAAACTGTGATTTATACGGGGCTCACAGAACAACGAACACTAGTTTAAAAAACCTGTCATGTCAAGCCAAAATCCACCGGCAATTTCAGGATTCGGGTGTCGTGACGGATGAACCTGCTTCGTTGCCTTCACCGATCCAGGCCCGGCGACTCGATGGATTGCACTCGAGAATCAGAGGAGTTTCGGCTTGATCGAGAGTACCGGGCAGGAGGCATGACGCACCACCCGTTCGGCGGTGCTGCCGATCAGCAGGTGGGACAATCCGGTGCGACCATGGGTGCCGATGACAATCAGGTCGACCTTCTCTTCTTCCGCGAATCGGCAGATCTCGGTAAACGGCACCCCGTGTCCGACCCGATACAAAACCTTCGGAGCATTGACCGCCGGGAGATGAGAAACCGCCTCGCGCTGCAGGTGCTGCAGCACATCCCGTTCCGGCGGCGATTGGTCCATCCCGATGGACAGTCCCAACTCACTGTAGTCGGCGACCGGCAGGACATGCAGCAGCACCAGCACCGGTTCCAGCATATCCTGCAGACTCAGAGCGAAGTGAAGGGTCTGCCAGCTGTAACTGGAAAAATCGATCGGGACCAGAATGCGCAATGCTCGTTTCAACGGGAACCTCCGGCAACAGGACAGAACAGCACCTGATTGACTATAGCCGCCCCCCGCCGGTTTGCAAGAGCAAGCTTTCCCGCCCGGTCACCGCATCAGTAATAAACCTCCTGCAGACAGAGTCCCTGCGGCGGCGCCGTACGACCGGCGCGGGAACGCTCGCAGCCGGCCAACAGCTCCCTGACATCGGTCGTCGGCCGGTTGCCGAGCCCGATTTCCACCAGGGTGCCGAGCATGATGCGAATCATGTTTTTCAGAAAGCCGCTGCCCCGGATATCCCAGTGCAGCAACTCACCCTCCCGTACCAGGTCGATACTGTCAATGCGCCGCACCGTGGTGCGAGCGGCGCACCCGGCGGCACGAAAGGCGGAAAAATCATGTTCACCGACAAAATCAGCGGCCGCGGTCACCATGGCCGGCAGATCAAGCTCACTCCTGATCTGCCAGCTGGTGCGACCAAGCAGCGGTCGTCGGCAGGGGGATGGGAGCAGGCTGTAGCGATACCATTTACCGCGGGCCGAAAAACGGGCATGAAAATCGGCAGCGACTTCCGCCGCCTCGCGTACCGCCAGGTCGTCCGGCAGGAGGGCATTGAGCCCTTCGCGCCAGGCCCGCAGCGGTAGCTCCCGGGGTGGATCAAAATGCGCCACCATGCCGCGCGCGTGAACGCCCGCGTCGGTACGGCCGGAAGAATGAAGACGCACCTCCTCCCCCAGAATCTGCCGCAGGGCCTCCTCCACCGTCCCCTGCACCGTGCGTCCGCGGGCCTGGACCTGCCAGCCGCAGAAGTCGGTCCCGTCATATTCAAGCAGCAACCGTATCCGCATTACAACCACCCCCAGAAAAACAGCAGCAGACAGCCGCAGAGAACCTGCAGCCTGAGCGGCGTCTTCATGGCCGGCAGGATGTCGATTTCGGCCAACACCTCCCCCGCGGCCATACGCCGCGCCATCTGCTCGGCACGATCGGCCAGGCGCAGCATCAGCGGCTCAATCAACCCGGCGGCGACACGGCCCCGTTCCAGCAGTGACCCTCGTTTCAGGGCGGACAACTGCGCCCCGGACCGGCGCCAGGCCGCCAGACCCTCGTCACGCAGCAGGGGAACGAAATGCAGGGTCAGGCTGAGCAATGCCGCCAGGCGTGCAACCGGCACCCCGACCCGCCGCAACGGCTGCAGCAGGGAGACCAGGGCTGACGCCAGTTCATCCGGAGAAGTCGTCAGGGAAAGCAGGCAGGCAAAAAGCATCGCCAGCAACAGCTGGGAAGCATTCTGCAACCCGAGCAGCAGGCCGTCATAGGAAAGCCAGGAAAAGGGCCCGAGAGTCCGTCCCGGGGTCATGAAGAGATGCAGCAGCACCGTCGTCACCAGCAGCCAGCGCAGCGGACGCAGCCCGCGCAGCAGGGCCGCGATGCCGAAACCGCTGATCTCCGCCAGAACGATACCGAGCAGGGCCGGCAACAGCAGGGAGAACCCCGCGGCCCTGAAGGTCACCATGATCAGCAGCGGCAGCAACAGTAACTTCCCGCGCGCGTCGAAACGGTGTAACCATGAGTCACCCGGGTGAAACTGACCGAGACCGGGAGCGGTTTGCGGGTTCATGCCTGCCCCCTCACCCCGGCAACCGCGGGATAGATGGTTCCATTTCCCGGTGGCCGCAACCGCTGAGCAACCGTTTCACTTATCACAATCAGACCCATCCACACCACAGTTCCAAGACGCTGGATTTTTTATCAAATCAAGGCGCTGCCTCGATGAGCGCGGAGGCGTAGCGGCAGCTACGTCGCACAAGTGAAGCGGGGCAGCAACGCAGAGTTGATGAAAAAGCCAGCGTCCTCACGCAACAAATCGACCCGGCAGCACTGCCGGGTCGATTTGAACCCATGATTCAGGTCGTGAAAATCAGAGTTCTGCAACGATGGCATCTCCCATGCCGGAGGTGTCGGTTTTTGTCTCCCCCTCAAGCCCCTGGTAGATATCGGCAGTACGGAAGCCCGCATCCAGCACCGCCTCCACAGCCCGGTCGATGGCATCCGCCGCCTCGGTCAATCCCAGCGAGTACCGCAGCATCATCCCGGCCGAAAGAATCTGGGCAATCGGGTTGGCCACCCCCTGTCCGGCAATATCCGGAGCGCTGCCGCCGGACGGCTCAAAAAGACCGAAGGATCCTTCGGCCAGGGACGCACTCGGCAGCATACCCAAAGAACCGGTCAGCATGGCGGCCTCGTCGGAAAGAATATCGCCGAACAGGTTGCCGCAGAGCATGACATCAAACTGCTTGGGCCAACGACAGAGCTGCATGGCAGCATTATCGACGTACATGTGGGTCAGTTCAACATCAGCATATTCTTTTCCAACCCGCTCCACCACCTCGCGCCAGACCACCGAGGTGGACAGCACATTGGCCTTGTCGATGGAACAGACCTTGCCGACGCGTTTGCGGGCCGCCTGAAAAGCAACGTGGGCGATCCGCTCGACTTCGACCTCGCTGTAGCGCATGGTGTCAAAGCCGGTCCGCTCCGCCCCCTGCCCTTCGATCCCCTTGGGCTGGGAGAAGTAGATCCCGCCGGTCAACTCGCGCACCACCAGCAGGTCGAAGCCACCCTCGATGACCTCGGTCTTCAGCGAGGAATTGCCGGTCAGAGCCGGAAAAATGATGGCGGGACGCAGGTTGCAGAACAGCCCGAAAATCTTGCGCAGCGGCAGCAGCGCGCCCCGCTCCGGCTGCTCGTCGGGAGGGAGGGATTCCCACTTCGGACCGCCGACCGAACCGAACAGGATGGCGTCCGACTCGCGGCAGACGGCGATGGTCTTTTCCGGCAGGGCCTTGCCATCCCGGTCGATGGCGATTCCGCCGACATTGGCGAAAGTACGTTCAAAGCGTACCGAAAAACGGGACTCGACCGCATCGAGAACCTTCATGGCCTCGGCCATGACTTCAGGCCCGATTCCGTCACCGGGAAGGACCGCAATTTTATACTGCTGGGACATGACAACAACTCCTAAGATTGGCCGGGGCAAACCCCGGTTTATTGAACCGGAAAAAGAAAGAAAAGACCTTTTTTCAAGCGGTTGCAACTATAGGAAGGCGCAGAGATGATGTCAACGAATTTTACCGGGAAGGGAGTGAACGAGGTCGACGAGAAAGCCGCGACCGTGAAGAAAGAGAATCCCGGACGGGATCTCTCAGGCGTATCCCCAGTCATCGACCGGCAGACGGGTTTCTACCAGCCGCCCGGCAAGTTCGCGCATGCGGCACAGGTCGTTGACCGAGTATTCGGCCGTCTCCAGAATTTCCAGCTGCTTTTCCGGGGGCAGTTGCCGATAGAATTTGAGCAGGGCAAGTTCGTCACGACTGAGTTGTTGAGAGAACGGAACCGACATGATGACCTCCTTTGAAACCGATGCGATCAATGCCTTAATGAATTTTACGTCTTTTCGGAAGGATGTCAGAGAATTCCAGGGATTTTAATATTAAAAACCCCTGAGCAGGTTTCCCGCAAGATGCAAGGCGGGGACAAACCCGAAGGTTCGCCCCCGCCTTGCATAAAAACAAAGGATTCTTGTCGTCAACTTACCCGGTACAATGGCCGGAGACGCGGAATTTTTCGTCAAATCAAGGCGCGCCCCGATGAGCGCGGAGGCGTAGCGTTCGCTTGGTCGCAAAAATAAAGAAGGCCGCAACGCTCAAGTTGGCGGAAAAGCACGCGTCCTCCCTCCCGGTTCAACGAAGACGATCTGCGTATCCTTTCACCACAGCCTCAAGACGCGGGATTTTTCATCAAATCAAGGCGCGACCTGATGAGCGCGGAGGCGTAGCGGCAGCTACGTCGCACAAGCGAAGAGGGTCGCAACGCAGAGTTGGCGGAAAAGGCCGCGTCCTCCCTCAATAACGGGCGTCGGCGAACTCGACCCACCCCCCTGCCTCAACCAACGCCTTGTCAAAAGGCGTGATGTCAAAATTGAACCGCAGTTCCTTGTCACCGGCGCAGGCGACCAGTTCCTGCGCATCGACATCCACCCGGATTTCGACCTGGCCCTGCTGCTGCAGGTCAAAGATCCGGTCGATGTCGGACTTCGGCAGTTCGATGGCAAGCATGCCGCCGTTGAACATGTTCTGGCGGAAAATGCGCGCGTAACTCTCGGCGATAATGGTGTGTACTCCGTTGACCTCGAACACCCAGGGGGCGTGTTCACGCGAGGACCCGCAGCCGAAATTTTCGCGCGAGACCACCACCCGCGCCTCGCGCACGGCGGCCGAAGCCGGATCGAACCCTTCCAGCTTGAGATCTTCAAGCATGTAGGGCTGCAGTGCCTCCTTGGTGACCTCGGTCAGATACTTGGCGGGAATGATTTCATCGGTATTGATATCGGAGCGGTCAAGCAGCAGCGCCGGACCGCCGAACTGTTTTCTGGACATGGTCTCTCCTCTGCGGTCAGGCCGCGGTTTCCTTGAGCAATGCGCGGGCATCGGTGATGACACCGGTTACGGCGGTGGCGGCGGCGGTCGCCGGACTCATCAGGTGGACCATGCCCCCCTTGCCCATCCGACCATTGAAGTTCCGGTTGGTGGTCGAGGCGCAGACTTCCCCTTCAGCGAGAACCCCGTTGCTCATGCCGAGACAGGCGCCGCAGGTCGGGTTGGTGACGCAGAAGCCGGCATCCATGAAGACATCCATGATCCCTTCGTCCATCGCCTGGCGGAAAATCTGCGGGGTGGCCGGGGAGACGATGCCGCGAACCGAGTCGGCGATCCGACGCCCCTTGAGAATCCCGGCGGCGACCCGCAGGTCTTCGATCCGGCCGTTGGTGCAGCTGCCGATATAGATCTGGTCAACGCGGGTTCCCGCCATCTCTTTCACCGGTTTGACGCAATCAGGCTTGTAGTCGAAGGTCACGTGCGGCTGCAGCGTGGAGAGGTCGAAATCGAGAACCTTGTCGTACTCGGCGTCGGCGTCGGGCAACCAGCGGCTGTAGTCGGCGAGGGCCGCCTCCCGGTCGGTGAACTCCTCGGCGATGAAAGGCCAGAGATAGTCAACCGTGACCGCGTCGGGCGGGCAGATGCCGCAGGTTCCGCCGGCCTCGATCGCCATGTTGCAGAGGGTCATGCGCGACTCCATGCTCATTGCCTCGATCACCGGGCCGTGAAACTCGATCACCCGGTCGGTGGCGCCGTTGACACCCAGCTGACCGATGACGAACAGGATCACGTCCTTGGCGTAAACCCCTTCGGGAAGTTCGCCGTTGAGATTGATGCGGATGGTCTTCGGTTCGCGGAAGGCGCAGACCCCCTTGAGGATGCCGACCTCGAGATCGGTGGTACCGACACCGGCGGCAAAGGCACCGAAGGCACCGTGGGTGCAGGTGTGGGAGTCCCCCATGATGACGGTAAAACCCGGCCGGATAAACCCCTTCTCGGGAAAAATCGCGTGACAGACACCGTTGCGGCCGACATCGAAGAAATCCTTCAGTTCATGCCGACGCGCCCAGTCCCGCAGCATCTTCGCCTGGATGGCGGTCTTGCTGTCCTTGGCCGGGGTCACGTGGTCGATAACGGCCTTGATCTTGTCAGGATCGAAAACCCGATCCTTACCCCGCCATTGCAGGTCGGCAATGGCGACAGGGGTGGTAATCTCGTGGCAGAGAACCCGGTCGAGGTCCAGGACCCTGGTCCCCGGAAAGGGCTCATCCCGCAGGTGAGCGGCGAAAATCTTCTCCGCAATCGTCTGTCCCATTTCAACTCCTTGACAGTGTTGGCAATTTTCTGGTTCGAAAGGATCTGGAGACCGGCAGGACGGGGATGCATCCTGCCGGCTTCAGCTTATTTTCCCGCCCGGATATCAGAGCGAGGCGCGCTTGCGCTCGATCACCGAGGCCATCTTGTTGAGAGCGTTGATGTAGGCCTTGGCCGAGGCGACGATGATATCCTCATCAGCCCCCTGGCCGATGACCTCGCGTCCCCCCTCACTCAGCCGCACGGTACACTCTCCCTGGGCGTCGGTGCCGCCGGTGATGGCACCGACCGCGTACTGTCGCAGTTCGGCGTTACTGCCGGTCAACTGCCTGATCGCCTTGAAGGCGGCGTCCACCGGACCGGCGCCGAGAACGGCCACCTTCTTCCGCTCTCCTTCGACATCCATCTCCATGGTTGCCGTCGGCGCGGCAAAGGAGCCGGACGAGACATTCATCTGCAGCAGCTTGAAACGTTCGTCAACCCGGATCACCTCATCGGCGACGATGGCGTCGAGATCTTCATCGAAAATCTCTTTCTTGGCGTCCGCCAGTGCCTTGAAACGGACGAAGGCGCGCTCGATGTCTTCTTTCTGAAGTTCGTAGCCGAGTTCCTCCAGTCGCGCGATAAAAGCGTGCCGCCCGGAATGCTTGCCGAGAACCAGCTTGTTCCGGTTCAGGCCGATCGATTCGGGCGTCATGATTTCATAGGTAGCGCTGTCCATCATCACGCCGTGCTGATGGATACCGGCTTCGTGGGCGAAGGCATTGGCACCGACCACGGCCTTGTTCGGCTGCACCGAGATGCCGGTCACCGTCGACAACAGCCGGCTGGCGTTGTAGATATGCTCGGTGTTGACGTCGGTGGTATAGGGCATGATGTCATGCCGGGTGCGCAGTGCCATCACCACCTCTTCCAGGGAACAGTTGCCGGCCCGCTCGCCGATGCCGTTGATGGTACATTCGATCTGACCGGCACCGGCGCGCAGGGCGGCCAGCGAATTGGCGACGGCGAGGCCGAGATCATTGTGGCAGTGGACCGAAATCACCGCGTCATCGATATTTTTGACGTGGTCCTTGAGGTACTTGATGATCTCGTAAAATTCGAAAGGAATGGCATAGCCGACGGTGTCGGGAATATTGACCGTCGTGGCACCGGCGGCAATGACCGCCTCGACCACTTCCGCCAGGAACGGCAACCGGGTCCGAACCGCGTCCTCGCAGGAGAACTCGACATTGCCGGTATAGCCGCGGGCGTGCTCGACGGCCTTGACCGCCGCCTCGAGGACCTGTGCAGGCTCCATCTGCAGCTTGCGCTCCATGTGAATATCGGATGTGGCGATAAAGGTGTGAATGCGGCCCCGCTCACCGGCATACTGCAGCGCCTCCCAGGCACGGTCGATATCCTTGAATCCGGACCGGCAGAGACCGGCGATCTGCGGCCCCTTGATCGACTGGGCGATCTTCTTGACCGCCTCGAAATCACCGATCGAAGCAATCGGAAACCCGGCCTCGATGACATCGACATTGAGTTTTTCAAGCTGATGGGCGATGCGCAGTTTTTCATCAATGTTCATGCTGGCGCCCGGGGACTGCTCGCCATCACGAAGGGTGGTATCGAAAATAGTAATTTTACGTTGTTCGCTCATGAATGCCTCCTCTGGCAGGGCATCAACAGCTCGTTGCCGCGGACAGCCCTGCGGGTTGAAACGTATAACGCGATAGATTTCGAACGACTTGTCCGACCCAGGTCACCCAGGTCATCTTCCACCAGGACCACCCCCTTTCAAGGCTTGTCTGTCTGTTCTGTTTTCCCGCAATCAACCGGGAAGATCGCCCCCGCCGTTTCAGGGGCGAGGAATTTTTCGCAGAATCAAGGCGCGTCCCGATGAGCGCGGAGGCGTAGCGGCAGCTACGTCGCACAAGCAAAGAGGGAACGCAACGCCGAGTCGGCGGAAAAGAACCGCCCATGTAAAAAAGCTCCCGCCCCGATCAGGGGCGAGAGCTTTCGCTTCGCGGTACCACCCTGTTTCATCCGCCGACTGCCGAAGCAGGCGACGAACCTTGATTGTCCCTTGACGCGGGATGACGGTGGAAGCTGGCGGCAAAGACCGGTTGACTTCCACGGCTCCAAGGCGAGTTCGACAGCTTACCGTACCGGCTTGCAGCGACCGCCGGCTCTCTGAAACGGCAGAGGTGTCTACTACTCCTCTTCAACGCCTTTACAAAAAGTGTTCTGTAACTTAAACAGACCGACGCCGAACCTGTCAAGGGAAATTCCATCCTGAATCAGTGAGCCCATCACTGATTCAGGTCCATCCCCCCCTGGCCGCGCCGGCAAGACGGGATCAGGTTTCGGCCACCCCGCCATCCCCCGAACCTTTCCCGGCCCGCTTCTTTTTCGGCCGCCCGAAACGGAACACAGCCCCCAGCGGACCGGAAACGGTGTAGATCAGACAGAGGGAAAAGAGCATCACCTCGGGGCGGGCGACGATGATGATGATCAGGAAAATCGCCAGCACCAGGAAGCCGAACGGCTGACGTTTGACCAGGTCCGGATCCTTGAAGGAGTAGTAACTGATATTGCTGACCATCAGCGCGGCCAGCGAATAGATGAGCAACAGCACCGATACCTTGCGGATGGTCCCGGCGCCGCCGAAATAATAGAAGATCAGTACACAGGAGGCCACCATGGCGGCCCCGGCCGGGATCGGCAGACCGACGAAGCGCTTGGACTCAACGGTATTGGCCTGGACATTGAAGCGGGCCAGGCGCAAAGCGCCGCAGACCACATACAGAAACGCCGCCAGCCAGCCCAGTTTGCCGAAGGGGCGCAACGCCCACATGTACATCAGCACTCCCGGAGCAACCCCGAAGGCGACCAGGTCGGCCAGGGAATCATATTCAACACCGAAGCGACTGGTGGTGTTGGTGATCCGGGCCACCCGACCGTCCAGTCCGTCAAAAACCGTGGCAATCAGGATAAACCAGGCCGCAACGTCGTAATTGCCGTGGATGGTGGCGATGATGCTGTAAAACCCGGCGAAGAGACCGCCGGTGGTGAACAGGTTGGGCAGGATATAGACACCCTTGCGGAGATTTTCCCGCCGATCACGAAAATCTTTACGGCTCATGGCAATTGTCCCAGGACGGTTTCACCGGCAATGGTCCGATCTCCCAACCGTACCCGGACCTCGGTGTCCAGGGGCAGGTAGACATCGACCCGGCTGCCGAAACGAATCAACCCGTATCGCCGGCCGGTCTGCAGGACATCGCCGATGCCCGGATAGGTCACGATGCGCCGGGCGATGAGCCCGGCGATCTGCACGAACAGCAGTTGCTTGCCGCTGTCGGTTTCGAGCAGAATCCCGGCCTGCTCGTTGTCACGACTGGCCTTGTCGAGCGCGGCATTGAAGAAGGATCCCTTTTGATAGTACATGTCGACGACCCTGCCGCCGCAGGGAACGCGGTTGACATGGACATTGAACACCGACATGAAGATGCTGACCTTAAGCGCCGGGGCCTTGAAATAACGATCCTCCTCGACCTCGCCGACAAAAACCACCTTGCCGTCCGCCGGAGCAATGACCAGGTCGTCCCCTTCAGGCACCAGTCGTTCCGGGTTGCGGAAGAAGTAGATCGTGAACAGGGTCAGGGCAAGCAGCAGCAGCGTCAGCAGTCCCCACCCCAGCAGGGCGAAGACCAGGGTCAAAAAAGCAAACAGGGCGATAAAGGGATAACCCTCCACGGCCACCGGTTGGTTCTGATTGCGCACCAGAAAATTCCCTTCTGAAAAAAGCGGCACCAGGCGTGAATCGAGTCTGTCGAAAGCCGTCCCGCAGGCCTGGTTCCAATCGCGAAAAAGACCAGCTTTTATAACATGAAAGGGGCGCGACGTGCAAAAACCTTTTGCCCGTCGCGCCCCTGAAGATCATCCGGTCAGCAGGCAGTATCAGCCCTTGCCACCCTTCTCGCCCCGCCCCAGCACCACCGGACCGGTGCGGACGATCTCCTTGATGCCGAAGGGCCGGAGCAGTTCGAGGATAGCATTGATCTTTCCGGGCGCCCCGGTCACTTCAAGGGTGTAGGAACGGGGCCCGACATCGACCACCTTGCTGCGGAAAATGTCGGCGATGCGCAGCACTTCGGCACGCAGGCTTTCCTCGGCATTGACCTTGATCAGCGCCAGTTCACGTTCGACGTAGTCGGTGCCGGTAAAATCGATGACCTTGATGGTATCGATCAGCTTGTTGAGATGCTTGGTGATCTGCTCCAGGACCTGATCGTCACCGGTGGTGACGATGGTCATCCGCGAAACCGAAGGATCGAGGGTCGGAGCAACCGAAAGACTTTCAATATTGAACCCGCGGCCGGAAAAGAGTCCGGAAACCCTGCTCAGAACCCCGAATTCATTTTCCACCAGCACGGATATGGTGTGTCGCATGTTCATTTCCTCCCTGGATAAAAGGTCGGCCGTCAGGAGGCCAGCACCATTTCATGAATACTGCGGCCCGCCGGAACCATCGGCAGCACGTTCTCCTCCCGGGCCACCTTGAATTCCATGATCACCGGTCCCGGGGTCGCAAAGGCCTGCCTGATGGTCTCTTCGACCTGGTCCGGCTTGTCGGCCCGGAGACCGGTGGCGCCATACGCCTCGGCCAGCTTGACGAAATCGATCGGCAGTTCAAGGACCGTCTGGCTGTAGCGACGATCGAAGAACAGCTGCTGCCACTGCCGGACCATACCCAGGTAATTATTGTTGAGGATCACGATCTTCACCGGCAGGCCGTACTGGACCAGGGTGGCCATCTCCTGGGAGTTCATCTGGAAGGATCCGTCCCCGGAGATGTCGATCACCTGCCGTTCGGGAAAGGCCGCCTGGGCGCCGAGCGCGGCCGGCAGTCCATAGCCCATGGTGCCGAGGCCGCCGGAGGAGAGAAATGTCCGCGGCTGGGTGAACTGGAAAAACTGGGCGGTCCACATCTGGTGCTGGCCGACCTCGGTGGCGATGATCGCGTCGTCATTGGAGAGTTCGCGGATCTTCTCGATCACAAACTGCGGCTTGATTTCCGTTTCCGACGGCTGGTAGGTCAGCGGGTGCTCCGTTTTCCAGTCCAGGATCTGACGGCGCCAGCTTTCGGTCTCGGTCGTCATGTCGGCCACTTCGTCCGCATGTTCGGCCAGCTTCCGGACCAGGTTCTGCAGCACATCCTTGAGATCGCCGACAATCGGCAGATCAACCCGGACGTTCTTCTTGATCGAGGTCGGGTCGATATCGACATGAATGATCTTGGCATGGGGCGCGAAGGTGGCGATCTTGCCGGTCACCCGGTCATCGAAACGGGCGCCGATGGCGATCAGCAGGTCGCTGTTGGTCACCGCCATGTTGGCATAGTAGGTACCGTGCATGCCGAGCATGCCGAGAGAAAGCTCATGACGGCTGGGAAAAGAACTCATCCCCATCAGGGTCGTGGTCACCGGCGCCTGGATGGTTTCGGCGAACTGCCTCAGCTGCTCGGGACAGTTGGAGAGGGTCGCGCCGCCACCGACGTAGATGACCGGTTTGCGCGCGGCAAGAATCATCTTGGCGGCTTTTTCCACCTGGCGGATGTTGCCGCTGACCGTCGGCTTGTAGCCGCGCAGCTCAACCTTGTCCGGGTAGGAGAAGGTATGGGTAGCCACCTGGACATCCTTCGGCAGATCAACCAGGACCGGGCCGGGACGACCGGTGCGGGCGATGTAGAAAGCCTGCTTGATGATGCGTGCCAGGTCCCGGATATCCTTCACCAGGTAGTTGTGCTTGGTGATCGGCCGGGTGATGCCGACCATGTCCGCCTCCTGGAAGGCGTCGTTGCCGATCAGCGGCGTCGGCACCTGGCCGGTGATGACCACCATCGGGATCGAATCCATGTAGGCGGTGGCGATTCCGGTCACGGTATTGGTGGCGCCGGGACCGCTGGTGGCGATGGCCACGCCGACCTTGCCGGTGGCACGGGCATAACCGTCGGCGGCATGAACCGCGGCCTGCTCATGCCGGGTCAGGATGTGGTTGAGACCGGGATAGTCAACAAGGTCATGATAGATGTTGATAACCGCGCCCCCGGGGTAACCGAAAACGGTATCCACCCCTTCCATCTGCAGACATTCCAATAAAATCTGTGAACCTGTCTTTTTCACAAAAACCTCCTCCCCAAAATGAAGACTGCGATCGGGCCGACGGTGAAAACCGGATCTCCTCCGACGCGATCCTTGGCAAAGTCCTGAATCAGTGAGTCCCTTGCTGGCGGACAGCACAAAGTCATTGGCCTGCCTGAGCTTCCCAAAAATCACCTGCGAACCTGTGGGTGCGCTTCAGATTTTTGAAAATCTCATTCAGACCAAGCACTTGCACTCTCCAACCAACAGGAACTCACTGATTCAGAACAACTCCCCTATCCCGAAAACGGCGGAACCCGCCGCCGGACAAACAGAAACCCGGCGTTGCATGACTGCGGACGGCCGGAACGCCCGGTCCAGAGCTATTCGCAGATGGCCCCGGTATGAGCCGACGTCACCACCTTGGCGTAGCGGGCCAGCCAGCCGCTGCGGATTTTCGGCTCGGGCATGCTCCAGGCCGCCCGGCGCTGCTGCAGAACCTCATCGGCGACCTGCAGGCTGAGACTGCGGTTGGGAATATCCAGGCGGATCCGGTCGCCGTCCTCGACCAGGGCAATCGGCCCGCCTTCGGCTGCCTCCGGCGAAATATGACCGATGCAGGGGCCGCGGGTGCCGCCGGAGAAACGGCCGTCGGTAATCAGCGCGACACTGTCACCAAGGCCAAGCCCCATCAGGGTCGCCGTCGGAGCCAGCATCTCCCGCATCCCCGGTCCACCCCTGGGTCCCTCGTAACGGATCACCACCACGTCACCGGGCTTGATCCGTCCCCCCATCAGGGCATCCATGGCCGCCTCTTCGGAATCGAAACAACGGGCGGTACCTTCGAAGGTCATCATCTGTTCCGAAACCCCCGACTGCTTGACCACCGCCCCCTTCGGGGCGAGATTGCCGTGCAGGATGGCGAGTCCGCCTTCGGCGCGGACCGGGTTGTCCAGCGGCCGGATAACCTCCTCGTCAACCGAGGCGACGCTGTCCGCGATCTGCCGGACACCAAGACCGAACAGGGTCGGATTGTCCCTGACCTTGTCACCCAGCTGATGAAGAACTCCGGGCACCCCGCCGGCGGCATCAAGATCTTCCATGAAGTGCTGTCCACCCGGGTTCATCGAGGCCAGCTGCGGGGTGGTGCGACCCAGTTCATCAAAAAGTTCGAGCGGCAGTTCGACGCCGGCCTCGTGAGCGATCGCCAGCAGGTGCAGAACGGTGTTGGACGAGCCGCCGAGAGCAAGGTCGACACGGATGGCATTCTCGAAAGCGGCCCGGGTCAGAATCTGCCGCGGGGTGATGCCGTCACGCACCAGGTCGACAATCTTTTCCCCGGAGGCAAAGGCAATTCGCCGCTTCAGGGACGAGACCGCCAGCGCCGTCCCGCACTGCGGCAGGCTCATGCCCAGGGTCTCGGTGAGAATCGCCATGGTATTGGCGGTAAACAACCCCTGGCAGGAACCGGCTGTCGGACAGGCATGATCCTCGCACATCTTCAGCTGCTGATCATCGATCACGCCGGCCTTGTACTGCGCCATCGCCTCAAAGGTGTCGGTGACGAAGGAGAAACGCCTGCCCTCGCGCCCGGTGCCGGTCATCGACGGTCCGGCGGTGACGACGATGGCGGGAATATCGAGCCGGGCCGCCGCCATCAGCATCCCCGGGGTGATCTTGTCGCAGTTGGTCAGCAGTACCAGGCCGTCGAGCCGATGCGCTTCGGCGATCGACTCCACCATGTCGGCAATCAGTTCGCGGGTCGGCAGCGAGTAGTGCATCCCCTTGTGCCCCATGGCGATACCGTCGCAGACACCGGGAATGCCGAAGATGAAGGAATAACCGCCGCCACTGTGAACGCCTTTCTCAATAAACCGCTCCAGGTCGCGCATGCCGGTGTGTCCCGGAATCAGGTCGGTAAAGGAGGAGGCGATGCCGATGAAGGGGCGATCCATCTGCCCTTCCGGAACACCGGTACTCTTGAGCAGGGCCCGGTGCGGCGTGCGTTCGAAGCCCCTGGTGATTGCGTCGCTGCGTTTATCGCTCATGGTTTGTGCAACTCCTCTCAGGTGGAAAATCCCCCCATAAAAGCAAAGGGTTCAAGCCGCCCGGCTCAAACCCTTTGCCAACAGGTCTGTGATGGAATTTCAGGATCGGAGTGACCTCAAGATCCCTTCCATCTCATCCTTGCCGGCCAATTTCAACTTCTGTACTTTTTTTCGCTCCAACTCTTCTTCCGGCGTCATATAGGTCTTCTGGTCCATTTCATTGAGCTGCTTTTCAAGCAATAAATGTTCTTCATACAGCTTGCGAAAACGGGGGTTTTCGTTGCAGAGCTGTTCAACCAGAACCTGATCGCTCACCGGCATTGGCCACCTCCTGCAGTTGGGGTAAAAGGAAACGATTCGGTGGATCTAAAATAACCAAAGGGAAATGCCTTGTCAACCGCGAATCAGCCGGCAGAATGGCGTTTTTCCCAGTTAATTTCGGCTTCTGAAGCTCTCAGGTAAACCGGTTTCAGCGCCGCGAGAGATGTCGTTCCCAAGGAGGTTGCGGCATCACGAGCGAGCCTCCCGATCACGCCGGCGCGAGGCGCGGCATGGGCCGCCGGAACGAAATGGGCGCGCTCGCCAAGGCGGGCGACAATCAGGGTACGATAGGCGATGGCACCGTCTCCGACGAAGAGAATATCGCCGTCCAGGGTTGCCAGCAGTTTCTCCGGATCCAGAACCCGTTCCTCGCCCAGGGCAACCGGCTGTCCCCGCGAGGTGTCAAACAGCCCGGCATAGACTTCTTTTTTTCGGGCATCGAGCAGTGTACAGACCGGCATGCGGGCAAAAGGAACAGCCGCGGCCAGAACCGCCAGCGAGGACAAGCCGACAACCGGCACACCGGAGCCGATCGCCAGGCCCTTGACGGTCGCCATCCCGACGCGCAGGCCGGTAAAAGAGCCCGGTCCCCGAACCACCGCCAGCAGCCCCAGATCCCCGACCTGGATCCCGGCCGTGCCGAGCAGCTGTTCAATGGCCGCCAGCAGCCAGTCGCTGTGGGTGCCCGGAAGACGACGAAAGAATTCGGCCAGCAACTGATCCCCATCGTAGAGAGCGACACTGCCACCGGGCGTTGAAGTGTCAACCGCCAGCAGAAAATCAGCCACCCGCCCCTCCCGAAAGCCAGCTGAACAGACCTCCGAACAGATCCAGACGGGTGAAATCATTATAGAAGGCCAGTACCATCAACATCACGATCAGGGCCAGCCCGAGTTGCTGCAGCATTTCCCTGGCACGCATCGACAAGGGACGCCGGAAGACAAACTCGAACAGGTAGAAGAACAGGTGCCCGCCGTCGAGGATGGGAATCGGCAGCAGATTGAGAATCCCCAGCTGGATGCTCAGAAAGGCGAGAATGGTCAACACCGTGGTGACCCCGGACTGAACCGCCTGCCCGGCCATCTGGAACACCATGATCGGGCCGCCGATATTCTTGGCGGAAACATGGCCGGAAAAAAGTTTCTGAATAAACACCAGGGTCAGTTTGATGATGTCAACAGCCTGTCCGGCACCGGCCCGAATCGACGCGCCGAGCCCGAACCGCTTGAAGACGCTCTCCTCGGCGGGAGCAATGCCGATCAGGTAGCCCCCATCCCGGGATTCCGGAGCGATGTCCAGCCTGACCTGCATCCCGCCGCGTTCGAGGGTAAACTCCAGGGATTTCCCGCCGCCCTGCTGGATCAACCGTTTCAGATCATACCAGGAGGTGACCGGTGTACCGTCAATCGCCAGAATCCGGTCTCCGACCTGCATGCCGGCTTTCCCGGCCGGCATCTCGGGAGAAACGGCGCCGACGGTTGCCGCCCGGGGCGGCAACAGACCGAGTGCCTGTAACTGCAGATCCTCGATATCGTCCCCGATCACCTTCAACGGCAGCTCAAGCTGCCGGCCGGAACGATCAACGGACAGCACCAACTGCGACCCGGCATGCCCGATCAAGGCCTGGTTGGTCTCGTTCCAGCTGGCAACCGGATCACCATTGACGGCCAGGATACAGTCCCCGGCCCTGATCCCCGCGGCGGCTCCACTGCTGTCGGCAACCACGTAACCGACACAGGGCGCTGAATCAAGAAAAGCCGGGACATTGACCCCGATCAGGAATGATATCGGCAGCAACACAAACGGCAGCACCAGGTTCATGATCGGCCCGGCGGCAACGATGGCGGTACGGATGCCGATCGGCTTATGGGCGAACGAGCGGGCCTTCTCCGCCTCGCTCAATTCGGCCTCCTCGCCATCTTCACTGCCGCCCTCACCGAGCATCTGCACGTACCCGCCGAGAGGGATGGCACTGATCAGGTACTCGGTCTCACCCCACTGGCGGGAGAAAAGCTGCGGACCGAACCCGAGCGAAAACTTGAGGACCTTGACTCCGCTCCACTTGGCGATACAGAAATGCCCGAGTTCATGGACGAACACCAGCACCCCGAGCATCAGGATTCCTGAAAACAGGGTAATCATCGAGCAACCTCTTCTCCGGCTTCGATAAGTTGCCGGGTCTGTTCACGGCCCCAGCGGTCAGCCTGCAGGGCGTCGTCAATCGAATCGAGCGCCTGCACCTGGTGCCGGTCAAGGGCTGAAGCGATCAGTTTCGGAATCTCCATAAAACCGATAAGGCCGTCCAGGAAAGCCTGGACAACAACCTCGTTGGCGGCATTGAGGACCGCCGGCGCGGTACCGCCCAGTTCAAGGGCACGGTAAGCGAGTCCCAGACAACCGAAGCGTTTCGGATCGGGTTCTGAAAATGTCAACTGTCCCAGTCGACAAAGATCGAGGGGCGCGAGCGGCAGTTCGATCCTTTCCGGATAGGACAGAGCGTAGGCGATCGGTGCCTTCATGTCAGGCACGCCAAGCTGGGCAATCACCGAACCGTCCCGGTATTCGACCATCGAATGGATGATGCTCTGGGGATGAATATGAACATCGATCTGCCGCGGCTCGAGATCAAACAGCCAACGGGCTTCGATCACCTCCAGCCCCTTGTTCATCATGGTGGCCGAGTCGATGGTGATTTTCTGCCCCATGCTCCAGTTGGGGTGATTGAGAGCCTGGGCAAGGGTGACCGACTGCAGATCAGCCAGGCACGTCTCGCGGAACGGTCCCCCGGATGCCGTCAGAATCACGCGCCGTACGGCATTGCCCTGCTGCCCCTGCAGAGATTGAAAGATGGCCGAATGTTCGCTGTCAACCGGCAAGATGGAGACACCGCGGCGGCGGGCCGCGGCCATCACCAGGGGGCCGGCCGTGACCAGGGTTTCCTTGTTGGCCAGGGCGATATCCTTCCCGGCCTCGATCGCCGCCATGGTCGGAACCAGGCCGGCGGCACCGACAATGGCAGACACGGTGATATCGGCTCCGGGTACGGCCGCGCACCGGACCAGGCCCTCCTCACCGTGACAGACTTCGATTGCGTCATCCCGCAGTTCGGCCCGCAACCATTCAGCATCCCGGGCAGTGAGAACACCAACCAGAGACGGCCGGTAACAACGCACCTGCTCCAGCAGCCGTTGCAGGTTGCGGCCACCGGTCAGACTGCAGACCCTGAAACGGTCCGGGTGGGCATCGACGATTTCCAGGGTACTGCAACCGATGGAACCGGTGGCGCCGAGCAGGGCAAGTCCTTTGCGCATCCCGATCAATCTCCCCAAAACAGGCTGGCGTAGAAAAAGGCGGCGGGAAAGGCAAACAACAGGCTGTCGAGGCGGTCCAGCAGTCCGCCGTGACCGGGGATCAACTGACTGGAATCCTTGACCTGAAAACTGCGCTTGAGCAGGGATTCGAACAGGTCGCCCAACTGGCCGCAGACACTCAGCAGCAACGAGACCAGGCAGGCGTGTCCCCATCCGAGCTCGGGAAAGAAGCTGAGTTGCGCCAGCAGCCCGCCGATAAGACTGCCGACCAGGCCGCCGACTGCCCCTTCACGGCTTTTCTTGGGGCTGACGGCCGGGTAGAGAGGAGTTTTTCCGATTGCCGAACCGACAAAATAGGCAAAGGTGTCCGCCAGCATCACGACCAGCAGCACCAGGCCGACCCATTGTCGCCCGCTGTCGGGCAGAGCAAACAGCAACACCACCATGGCCAGCAACAACGGAAGATAGCAGATACCGAACAGGGTCAGTCCCAGGTCCCGGGCGACCAGATG
The DNA here is from genome assembly GCF_002093115.1 of Geothermobacter hydrogeniphilus. Classification (NCBI taxonomy): domain Bacteria; kingdom Pseudomonadati; phylum Thermodesulfobacteriota; class Desulfuromonadia; order Desulfuromonadales; family Geothermobacteraceae; genus Geothermobacter; species Geothermobacter hydrogeniphilus. Next base: position 26,311 of record NZ_NAAD01000011.1, read on the forward strand.
AATATCACGATGGTGAAAAAGAAACAGCGCCCCCAGCAACAATACGCCGGCAACCAGCAGGTAGAGCGCCGCAGCGGACTGGCCAAGGCCGGCGAACACCATCAGGCCGAGGCCGACAGCGAGCGCCGGAACCTGGATCAATCGGCCACAGGAAGGCACCGCCATCGCCTGGTATTCATGCTGGGCCACCAGGGAGACAACCGCCAGGAATCCGAGGAACAACCCGGGACCGGCATAAACCAGCAGCAGGATCAGCAGCGGAAGCAGGACAAGACCGGTTAGAATGCGTTGTTTAATGGCCCTTCTCCCCTGAACGACGGTCAACCTGGTCACGGGTCAACCCGAAGCGGCGTTCGCGCCTGGTGAATTCAGTCAAAGCCCAGTGCAGTTCTTCCACCCCGAAATCAGGCCAGAGCACCGGTGTGAAAACCATTTCGGCATAGGCGATCTGCCAGAGCAGAAAATTACTGATGCGCATCTCGCCACTGGTACGGATCAACAGGTCGGGATCGGGCATCCCGTTGGTATCGAGGCTGTCGGCAAACAACTCTTCGTCAATCGCGTCAGGCGACAATTCACCGGCAGCGACCCGGGCGGCCAGACGCCGGGAAGCACGCAAAATCTCGTTTCGCGCGCCGTAAGAAAGAGCCAGGGTCAGGACCATGCCATCATGGTCGTCGGTTTTGGCGACCGTCTCTTCAAGAACCCGGCGGACCGGCAGCGGCAGGCGTTCAATCTCACCGATCACCCGCAACCGGATGCGTTTTTCCAGCATCAGGTCAAACTGCTCGCGCAGGTAAATACTGAGCAGTTCCATCAGGGCCGACACCTCGTCATCGGGACGGCCCCAGTTTTCGGAACTGAAGGCGTAAAGAGTCAGATAATCCACTCCCAGGCGTTGACACTCCTGGACAATTTCCCGCACCGTCCTGACGCCCTGACGATGCCCGGCAATACGGGGCAGGCAACGAGTTTCGGCCCAGCGGCCGTTGCCGTCCATGATGACAGCCAGATGTCGGGGGATGTGCATCTTCAGAATCTCACTCGGCAGGGGATCGGATCAGGCCGGGCCAAAACCGGCAGTCAGGATTGCAGCAACACGGGCTACCCTCTGGGCCCTTGTCAATGCCCTATTTCATTGAAGCGTTGAAAATACCATGAAACCATCATCCAGGCAACCGCCTGCCGACCAAACAAAAGGGGCGCCCTGCAGGCGCCCCTTTTGTTTGGTTCAGAACTGATTCCGGTTATTCGACAATCGCACTGACCGGGCAGGTGTCGACACAGGCCTGGCACTCGGTGCAATCCTCACCGATTTCATACTTGCTGTCGCCTTCGGAAATGGCGCCAACCGGGCAGGAGTCAACACAGGACCCGCACGAAATACATTCATCAGTAATTTTCAGCATTTTTCTTTCTCCTTGGTCGTTAATTTCATGGAGGTCAGATCTCCATGACTTCCTGTTCTTTTACGTCCAGAACATCATCGACCTTCTTCACATAACGGTCGGTAAGATCCTGGATATCCTTTTCAGTACGCTTCTGCTCATCCTCGGTAATATCCTTCTCCTTGAGCAGATTTTTCAGTGCGTCATTGGCATCACGCCGGGCACCGCGAATGGCAATTTTACAGTCTTCGCCCATGCGCTTGATGACCTTGACCATCTCCTTGCGCCGCTCTTCGGTAAGAGCGGGAATCGCAATACGCACAAGTTGCCCGTCCGAGGACGGATTGAGACCGAGATCAGCTTTGAAAATAGCCTTTTCAATCTCGGGGATCAGCTGTTTTTCCCACGGTTGGATGGTAATCAGCCGCGGCTCGGGTACCGCCAGGGTGCCGACCTGGTTGAGCGGAGTCGGGGTGCCGTAATAGTCAACTCTGACGTCCTCCAGCAACGAGAGGGAGGCGCGACCGGTTCGAACTTTACCGAGATCCCGCTTGAGAGCCTCAATCGCCTTGTCCATGGCAGCGCCGGCTTTTTTCTTCACCTCATCGAGCATCTCTCAGCCTCCTTTGACAGTCGTGCCGATATTTTCCCCGAGGACAACCCTGCGGATATTGCCTTTTTCGGTCAAATCAAATACCACGATCGGCAACTGGTTGTCCATACACAGCGAAGTGGCGGTCGCATCCATGACCTGCAGCCCCTTCTCCAGAACATCGAGATAGGTCAGGCTGTCGAATTTAACCGCATCGGGGTTTTTCATCGGGTCAGTATCATAAACACCATCCACCCGGGTCGCCTTGAGAATGACCTCGGCACTGATCTCCATGGCGCGCAGACTGGCCGCGGTGTCGGTCGTGAAGTAGGGATTGCCGGTGCCGGCGCCGAAGATCACCACCCGTCCCTTTTCAAGGTGGCGCATCGCCCTGCGACGAATATAGGGTTCGGCAATTTCCTGCATCTCGATCGCCGACTGAACCCGGGTCAGCACGCCAAGCTTCTCCAGGGCATCCTGCATCGCCAGGCTGTTCATGACCGTGGCCAGCATGCCCATGTAATCAGCGCTGGCCCGGTCCATACCGCGCGACGAAGCCGCCAGGCCACGGAAAATATTCCCGCCGCCGATCACCAGGGCCACCTGCACGCCGAGGCGGACAACATCACGGATTTCTTCGGCAATATCCTGAATAACAACAGGATCAATACCGTAACCCTGCTCACCGGCAAGGGCTTCTCCGCTCAACTTGAGCAGGATTCTTTTGAATCTCGGCTCTTCGGCCATGAAACCTCCCGGCTGCTTATTTCGCGAGTTCGGCAACTTCAGCGGCGAAATCGTCTTCTTTCTTTTCAATTCCTTCGCCCAGCTGGTAGCGCACGTAGCGGGTCAGCTGAATTTCACAGTCATTTTCCTTGCCGAACGACTCCACCACCTTGCCGACTTTCTGGTCGGGATCGATAACAAAAGCCTGCTCGACAAGACAGATTTCACCAAAGAACTTGTTGATCTGGCCGGTGATGATCTTGTCGACGATATTTTCCGGCTTGCCGCTCTCAATCGCCTTGGTGCGCATGATGTCCTTTTCGCGATTGACAACTTCGGCGGGAACCTCGTCACGCGTCAGGTACTGAGGATTGGCTGCCGCCACATGCATGGCGATCTGGCGGGCCAGCCCCTGAAGGGCTTCACTGTCGCCGGCGCTGCAGGAGAGTTCAACCAGCACGCCGATTTTGCCTCCGCCGTGGATATAGGAGGCGACAGAGCCGGAAGCGACTTCAAAGCGGGCGAAACGACGCAGGTTCATATTTTCACCGATGGTCGCCACCTGGTGGGTCAGCTCCTCTCCGACGTTCCGGCCGCTGCCGGGAAATTCAACCGCCTTGAGGGCTTCGACATCGGCCGGAGCGGATGCCAGAACCGCTTCCGCGACCCCCTTCGAAAAGGCCTGAAATTTATCATTTTTGGCGACAAAGTCGGTTTCGGCGTTCACCTCGACCAGGGCGGCGGCATTGCCGGAACCGGCAGCCGCGATCATCCCCTCGGCGGCCACCCGGCCGGCCTTCTTGGCGGCGGCGGAAAGCCCTTTCTTGCGCAGGTAGTCGATCGCCTCTTCCATGTTGCCGTCAGTTTCGTTCAACGCTTTTTTGCAATCCATCATTCCGGCACCGGTTTTGCCACGGAGTTCGGAAACCATTTTCGCAGTAATTGTTGCCACGTCATCCTCCTCGGGTTCCCGGTCACGCAGACCTGAACCCTGCTTGCTTAGACTTATCAGTGCTTGTGGAAAAAAGGCGGCCAGGATACCCGGCCGCCTCAAGTGCTTTCTGCTGACTTGAAAATCAGCCTTCCGTCGGAGCTTCGACCGGTTTTTCAGCCGGTGCTTCAACCGGAGCCTCGGTCTTGGTGATCACCTCGGGGCCTTCGGTCGTCACGGCTTCGGCGGCAACCTCCGGGGCAGCCGCCTCTTCACCGCCCTCAGCCTCGGTACGCAACGCCGCCTGCCGCAGTTCAGCCCCTTCGATACAGGCATCGGCCATCTTGGAGGCAAACAGGCGAATGGCGCGGATGGCGTCATCGTTGCCGGGGATGATATAGTCAATTTCGTCCGGGTCACAGTTGGTATCAACCACGGCAACCACCGGGATCTTCAACTTGCGCGCTTCATGAACGGCGATCTGTTCCTTCTTCGGATCGATGACAAAAACCGCACCGGGCAGCTTGTTCATCGCCTTGATCCCGCCGAGGTTCTTTTCCAGCTTGGTCTTCTCACGGTCAAGCTGCAGCCCCTCTTTCTTGGTCAGCAGCTCGTAGGTGCCGTCAGTGGACATGGCCTCGATTTTCTTCAACCGCTCGATACTGGCCTTGATGGTCGCGTAGTTGGTCAGCATGCCGCCGAGCCAGCGGTTGTTGACGAAAAACTGATCGGCCCGCAGGGCTTCTTCGCGGATCGAATCCTGCGCCTGCTTCTTGGTGCCGACGAAGAGAACCTTCTGACCGTCGGCGACGACGTCGCGGACGAAGGCGTAGGCGGTCTTGAAGTATCGAACCGTTTTCTGCAGGTCGATAATGTAGATGCCGTTGCGGGCGCCGAAAATATAGGGCTTCATTTTCGGGTTCCAGCGGCGGGTCTGGTGACCGAAATGGACACCGGCCTCAAGCAATTGTTTCATGGTGATCTGGGCCATCGGATACTGCTCCTCTGCTAGGTGGTTTGAACCTCCGCCCCCCTCAGCTCCGAACGGCTTCCAGGCAGTGCCGGAAGACCCCCGACCGGATCAGGAGACGTGTGAATTGGACAACGCGTTTCTATAACATGCCGAAGGAGCTCAGGCAAGTGAAAAAAAGCACTCCGCGACACCCATCCAGGTTTACATCCCGGCACCCCTATAATAGTATGATGCGGTTATGCTGATGACCCGGATCGACCGATATATTCTCAGGGAAATCGCCGCACCGACCCTGCTGTCGCTGCTGGTTTTCACCTTTGTGCTGCTTGCCGGGCGAACTCTCAAACTGGCCCGTCTGGTGATCAACAACGGGGTTCCCCTGCAGGATATCCTGCACCTGCTCGTCGATCTGCTGCCCTCCTTTCTCAGCATCACCCTGCCCCTCTCCATCCTGCTTGGAACCCTGCTGGCGTTTTCCCGGCTTTCGGCCGATGCGGAAATCATCGCCCTCAAGGCAAGCGGACTCAGCCTCAACCACCTGTTGCGTCCGGCGCTGATCATGGCCCTCGTGGCCTGCCTGGTGACCGCCTCACTGACCCTCTACCTGAAACCTCTGGGCTATTCCGCGTTTCGTGGCCGGATTTTCAAAATTCTCAGCCAACGAACCAGTGTCGGTCTGCAGGCGCGGGTTTTCCAGACAGAGTTTCCGGGGATGGTTCTCTATGCCGACAACCTCGACGAACGCAACTCAACGCTTGAAGGCGTTTTCATTTCCGATCAACGCATGGGGACGACCCCCTCAACGATTGTCGCCGAATCAGGTCGTTTCCTTTCCGACCCGAAACGTCAGAGCCTGACCCTGCAACTGAGCCGGGGACAGATCCACCGCTACCCGCAGGACAGCACCGAAGACACCTACCAGGTGATTGATTTCAACAACTATGCGATCAACCTGCCTCTCGACCAGGTCGGCCAGCCCCCCGGCCGTCAGAAAGTCAAGGAACTCTCCCTGGCAAACCTGCTGAAACGGGTAAAAAACACCGATTCCATTGCGGAACAATTCAAGAGCCGGGCCGAGCTGCACCATCGTTTCAGCATGATTCCAATCCCCCTGCTGTTCGCCCTGCTGGCCCTGCCGCTCGGCATACAATCCAACCGGTCGGGCAAGGGCGGCGGTTTCGCCATCGGTCTGCTGGTCTACCTCTCCTACTACCTGGCAACCTCATTTGCCGGAACCCTGGTGGTTGAACAGCACTGGCCGGCAGCCCTGACCCTCTGGACGCCGCCACTGCTGTTTCTGCTGCTCGGCACCGTTCTTTACCGGCAGGCCCTGCATGAACGTCGTCTGCGCCATCTCGACCACCTGATCCGCCTGGTCCAGGGCATCTGGCGACCGGGCCGCCGCGAGAACTGACATGCGCCTGCTCGACCGTTACCTGCTGAAAAACTACGTCAGGATATTCGCCCTGGCCCTGGCCGCCTTCGGCGGCATCTATCTTCTGGTCGAATTTTTCGAAAAGGTGGATGACTTTCTTGAACACAAGGCGGCCATCAACCTGTACCTGGCCTACTTCTTCTGGAAAATCCCCATCATCCTCAAGGACATAACCCCCCTGGCAGTCCTGCTGGCAACCTTCCTGACCCTTGGCGGCCTGTCCCGGCACGGCGAACTGACAGCCATGCGCGCCTGCGGTATCGGCCTGGTACGCATTTCCCGCCCCCTGGTCCTGGCCGCCCTGACGGTATCACTGTTGCTGCTGGTCGGCGGGGACCTGGTCACTCCCCTGGCGGCCCACAAAACCGAGTACATCATGCGCACCGAAGTCAGCGGGCAGCCTCCGCTGGCCATGAAGAGGGACTCGCTGTGGTTCCGCGAGGGGCGCAACATCATCTTCATCCGTCTCGCCGAACCGAAGAAAAATCAGCTGCAGGGTGTCACGATCTATGAAATGGATCAGAACTTTCACCTGAGACGCCGTCTTGATGCCAAAAAAGCGTATTACGACGCGTCAGCGGGATGGATTCTGGAGTACGTCAAAATCCATGATTTCTCCGGCGAACGGAATCTGAAGAATTTCTCGGCAAAGAAGTTGCTGCCCTATCCTCTGCAGAAAAAACCGGAAAACTTCAATGCCGCGGTGCGCCGCAACGATGAAGCCCGACTGCAGGACCTTTACCGCCAGGTGCGTCAACTCGAAGCTGAAGGCTACGACGCCACCCGCGCCCGGGTTGACCTGCAGGCCCGCATCGCGACCCCCTTTACCTGCCTGGTGATGGCCTTCCTCGGCATCCCCTTCGCCCTGCAGCGTGGTCGCGCCAGCAACCTGGCGCTTGGGATCGGCATCAGCATTGCCATCGGCATCAGCTATTTCCTGCTGCAGGCGACCCTGCTCGCCTTCGGCTATGCGGGCGCCCTGCCCCCCTGGTTGGCGGCCTGGTCCGGAAACCTGCTGGTTGGCATGCTCGGCACATGGATGCTGCTCAACACCCGCCAGTAGCAACACAACACAAAGGGAAACGTTCCACGGGCAAATCAGACCTGCTTGAACTGCCCCGGGGATATGTTTTAGTTTGGAGATGAAAAATGCCATGATACGAATCATTCTGCTGCTGCTCTTCAGCCTCGGCCCGGCCGTCTCCGGCCAGGCTCTCGACATCACCTCGGTACAACCCTCGACCACCTCCCCGGGGGAGAGAGTAACCCTTACCGGCGGGCCGTTTTCCCAGCGGACCCTGGTCATGCTCGGCAACTCCATGTTGACGCCGGCGACCCTGCAGAACGGTCGCTTGTCGGTCCGCATCCCGGAGGGTCTCGCCCCCGGAGACTATGTCATCTTCGTCACCGAGGGGAACACCACCTCGCAGCAGGCCTTTATTCTGCACCTGGTGGAAAAACGGCCGCTTATCAAGGGGATTTCGCCGGCCAAGATCGATAACTGCCAGGCATCTGACAACGGCACGGAACTTCAGATCACCGGCAGCGGCTTTGCCAAGGGGGCCAAGATTCTGCTCGACGGCGCGGCCGTGGCCACCGAACGCTCCGAATCCGGATCGCTCAGCGCGACCCTGCCCCCGCTTGCGGCAGGCAACCACCGGGTTCAGGTCGTCAATCCGGCCGGCGACACATCCATCCCTTTCAACATCACGGTTTCCGATCAACCGACCATCGACGACATCAGTGTCGGTGATGACCTGGTCAACGCCTATCAGCTGATCATTTCCGGACGCAACTTCAGCCCCCGGTCGAAACTGCTGGTCAACGGCAAGCCGATCAGCGCTTACGGCCGTTTCCATCCCCGCGACAAGGACAACGTCGAATATATCGACTGCAACACCCTGCGCTACACCCGTTACCAGGTCAGCGGGCAATTGCAGCGGGTCCGGTTCCGAATCCAGAACCCGAGCGGCCGGCAGAGCAATATCTACGAAGCAACGATTCGTTGAAACAGGTGCCTCCATGACAGCAAAGGCCCCGCGGCATTCACCGCGGGGCCTTTGCTGTTGCTGCTGATCCGGGGCTTGCCCGGCATCCCTTGTCAATACCGGTAATGATCCGGCTTGTAGGGCCCGTCGACCGGCACGCCGAGATAGTCGGCCTGTTCGGCAGTCAACCGGGTGAGACTGCCCCCCAGCTTGTCGAGATGCAACCGGGCGACCTTTTCATCAAGCCGCTTCGGCAACACGTAAACCTCCTTGTCATAGCGATCGCCGTTGCAGAAGAGTTCGATCTGGGCAATGACCTGGTTGCTGAAGCTGTTGGACATGACGAAGGACGGATGGCCGGTGGCACAGCCGAGGTTGAGCAATCGCCCCTCGGCCAGCACAATGATCGCGTGCCCGTCGGGAAAAACCCACTGGTCGACCTGGTTGCCATGCTCCTGCGGATTCTTCAGATTGACCTTGCGGACCCCCGGAATTCTCGCCAGTCCGGCCATGTCGATTTCATTGTCGAAATGTCCGATATTGCCGACGATGGCGTTATGTTTCATCCGTTGCATCTGCGCGGCGGTGATGATATCCCGGTTGCCGGTGGTGGTCACGAACAGGTCGGCTTTCTCCACCACCTCGTCGAGAGTACGTACTTCGTAACCCTCCATCAACGCCTGCAGAGCGCAGATCGGATCGATCTCGGTGACAATCACCCGGGCCCCCTGCCCGCGCAGGGACTGGCAGCACCCCTTGCCGACATCCCCATAGCCGCAGACCACGGCGACCTTGCCGGAAAGCATCACGTCGGTGGCGCGCATGATGCCGTCAACCAGGCTGTGACGACAGCCGTAGATGTTGTCGAACTTGCTCTTGGTGACTGAATCATTGACATTCATCGCCGCAAAAGGAAGCTGACCGTCCCGCTGCAGCTGGTAAAGGCGGTGAACGCCCGTGGTGGTTTCTTCGGTCACCCCGCGGATGGAATCACAGGTGGCACTCCAGCGTCCGCTGCCGGCTTCGATCGTCGGTCGCAGGCAGTTGATCAGCTCGATCCAGTCCTCCGGATCGTCCGTCTTGACCTCGGGCAGCCCCTGCCGTTCCCAGGCGGCACCGTTGAGTACCATCATGGTGGCATCTCCGCCATCGTCGAGAATCATGTTCGGCAGTTCGCCATCCGGCCAGGACAGGGCCTGTTCTGTACACCACCAGTATTCCTGAAGAGTTTCCCCCTTCCAGGCGAACACCGGGACACCGGCCGCGGCAATCGCCGCTGCGGCGTGGTCCTGGGTTGAGAAGATATTGCAGGATGCCCATCGCACCCGGGCTCCGAGTTCAACCAGGGTTTCGATCAGCACCGCGGTCTGGATGGTCATGTGCAGCGAACCGGTGATACGCGCGCCCCGCAACGGCTTCTGTTCACGATATTCTTCGCGCAGGGCCATCAGGCCCGGCATTTCAACCTCGGCCAGTTCGATTTCCCGCCGACCGAAATCGGCCAGGCCGATATCCTTGACCTTGAAATCCTGCTTTGCAGTCATCATTTATCAACTCCTTGTTATGCCGCCCGATCAGAACGGGCCCAGGGTTACCCTGAAACGGTGATCCGCACCGGTTCAGGCATCCGTTCCGCATTCCCGCCGCAACTGCAGCTGAAACCAGATCCAGGTCAACAATCCCGCCAGGGCATGACCGACCGGATTGTCGGTCAACAGGTTGAAGCAACGATCAAACCCGCGCAGCTGCCGCTCGATCTCCGCCGGAGATGTTTCCAGGGTCCAGCGCCCGGAGCGTATCCGCCGGGCAAGCAGTAACTGCCAGGCATTACCGCGGACATAGCGACCGGTCCGGTACCAGAGCTGCAGACGTTTTTGCAACTGGCGTTCGGCGATCATGGCCTGAAAGCGCCGCAGGAATGGAGCAAGCCGCAATTCACCGGTTTCCGCCTGTTGACGATAGATCGGCCCGGTCGCGGTCAAAAACTCGGTCATCCCCAGGGCACGAAAATTCATCAGCAGGGCGTTGAGCAGCTGCCGTTGACGCAACCCTTCACGGGCAAAGCGACGCGCGGAGGTCTCGATCTCGGCGTTCAACAGCAACCATCGACCGCGCTGCCTGAGCCGCTCTGCCAGACGGGTATCTTCAAACAGCGGCCAGTCTTCGGGGAACCCGCCCAGGGCATCAAAGACGGTTGCCGCCATCAGCATCCCCTGGTCGCCGTGGGTACAGCCGGGGCGGTCGAGACGGGCCTTGATTTCCCAATAGAGCAGTTTTTCCCGCAGGGCGGGCGGCGCGTCGCCGAAAAGAAGCCGGAAATGACCGGCAATCATCCCCTCACCGGACGCGGCAAGCTGTTCGACAGCTGTTGCCAGCGCATGACTGTCCGGCAATCGGCTGTCAACATGCAGAAAAAGAAGAAATCGGCCGCGAGCTGCCGCCCGCCCCCGATTCATCTGGACCGCCCTGCCCCGCGGCGCCTCTATCCAGCGGGTCGCAAAACCTTTCTGCGCTCGCCGCCGGACAAGTTCCCGTCCCTCATCGACTGAACCGCCATCGGCAAAGATGACTTCAAAAAAGAGCCCATCCTGCCGCTGCAGCATGGCAAGAAAGTCGGCAATCGCCGCCGCCTCGTTGAGAACCGGGACAATGATCGAAAGCTGCGGCTGGTTCGCCCTGGAAGCGGTCATTAAAAAAACGGCGGGACTCGCGGCCCGCCGTCTACCGGAAAATCGGGGGCTCGAGCTACAGTCCCGCTCCTGCCTCCTGAACCGGCTAGAGTCCCGCCAGCTTTTTCAGGCTGTCGGCCCGATCGGTACGTTCCCAGGTGAACTCGGGAAGCTCGCGGCCGAAATGGCCATAGGCGGCCGTGCGACGATAAATCGGTCGCAGCAGGTCGAGAGTCTCGATAATACCGCGCGGGGTCAGGTCAAATTCCTCCTGCGCGATCCTGGCGATATCGTTGGACGGGATCTTCCCGGTGCCGAAGGTATTGATCATGACCGAAACCGGTTCGGCGACGCCAATGGCGTAGGCCAGCTGGACCTCGCATTTATCGGCCAGCCCGCCGGCGACAATATTCTTGGCCACGTAACGCCCCATGTAGGACGCGCTGCGATCAACCTTGGACGGATCCTTGCCGGAGAAGGCACCACCGCCATGCGAGCCCTGGCCACCATAGGTATCAACGATGATCTTGCGTCCGGTCAGGCCGCAGTCACCCATCGGTCCGCCGACCACGAAACGCCCGGTCGGGTTGATGAAGTACTTGGTCTGTTCATCGATCAGGTCGGCCGGAATGATCTTTTTCACCACTTCCTCGATAATCCCTTCGCGCAGATTGTCGTAGGTAACATCGGGGTTGTGCTGCGAGGAGATAACAACCGCGTCGACCCGAATCGGCTTGTCGTTGATGTACTGGATCGAAACCTGGGATTTGCTGTCCGGACGAAGGAAATTGAGCAGACCGCTCTTGCGCACCTCGGCCAACCGCTGGGTCAGCTTGTGAGCGAACATGATCGGCATCGGCATCAGCTCAGGGGTTTCATTACAGGCATAGCCGAACATCAGTCCCTGGTCCCCGGCCCCCTGGGCCGTGAACAGGCCCTCTCCCTCGGTCACGCCCTGGGAGATATCCGGCGACTGCCGGTCGATACTGGTCATCACCGCGCAGGTTTCCCAGTCGAACCCCATCGCCGAATCGTCGTAACCGATCTCGCGGATGGTCTGCCGAACGATTTCCGGCATATCGACATAGGCACTGGTGGTAATTTCACCGGCGATCATCGCCATCCCGGTTGTGACCAGTGTCTCACAGGCCACACGCGCTTTTTTGTCCTCAGTGAGAATCGCGTCGAGAATTGCGTCGGATATCTGGTCGGCAACCTTGTCAGGATGTCCTTCACTGACAGATTCCGAGGTAAACAGAAAGTCGGTCATAGCCATGGGGCATACTCCTTCAGTTTATGCGTGAGATATAAGCGGGTCATTCTAGGAGGCCAAACACGAAACTGTCAAGATTGATCGCCTGTTCACCCTCTTTAGATATCCGTCTTGCCGAACAGGTCGGGAATCCGGGTCATCATTTCTTCTTCGAGGCAGTGGGTGACTTCTGCAACGGTCGACATCTGCAGCAGTTTTTCGAGCAATTCTTTTCCCTCGGAATAACGAATCTGGCGCACAACCCGTTTTACGCGCGGGATACAGGGCGCATTCATCGAGAGTTCACCGAAACCGAGACCAATCAGGATCGGCAGGTAGAGGGGTTCCGCAGCCATCTCGCCGCACATCGCCACCTTGATCCCCGCCTGCCGCGCGGCACTGCAGATCATCTGCAGGGCCCTTAAAATGGCCGGATGCAGGGGTTCGTAAAGATAGGCGACATGTTCATTGGACCGATCCACCGCCAGACAATACTGAATCAGGTCATTGGTGCCGACCGAAAAGAAATCGACCTCGCGGGCCAGCTTGTCGGCAATCATGGCGGCTGAAGGAGTCTCAATCATGATGCCGACCGGAAGCCTGCCGTCAAAATCGATACCTTCGCGACTCAACTCGGCCATGGCCTGATGAAGAATCGATTTGCAGGCGCGGATTTCAGAAACACCGGAAATCATCGGGAACATCACCCGGACCGGTCCCAGGGCCGACACCCTGAGGATGGCCCGCAACTGGATTTTCAAAAGCTGCCGGTCGGCCAGGGAAAAGCGGACTCCGCGCAATCCGAGAGCCGGATTCACCTCATCGGAGAGATTGATCTCGGGAACGAACTTGTCACCACCGACATCGAGGGTGCGGATTGTGACTTCATGGGGCGCCATGGCGGTGGCAATTTCGCGATAGGCGTCGAACTGCTCCTCCTCGTCCGGGGGAAACTGTCTGCCGAGATACAGGAACTCGGAGCGGAACAGGCCGACCCCTTCGGCCCCCTGGGCGAGGGCATGGGGTACTTCGGACGGTAATTCAACATTGCATCGCAGCACCAGTCGATGGCCATCAGGAGTTTCAGCAGGCAGGCTGCGGTAACTGAGCAGTTCCCTTTCACCATATTCGTAACGTTGCTTCTTCTGCAGGTATTCCCGGAACGTTTCCGGCGTGGGGTTGAGAATAACGGTGCCGCTGGAGCCATCGACGATCAAAGGCGTGCCGCCGGGGATCAGCGCGGTCGCGTTTTCCAATCCGACAACCGCCGGGATACCCTGGGATCGTGCCAGAATTGCGGTATGCGACGTACGGCCGCCGACATCGGTGACAAAACCGATGATCTTGTCCTTGTCGATCTGCATGGTATCGGCCGGTGAAAGGTCGTGGGCGACAACCACGACTTTTCGATCGATGCCGGACAGCGACTGTTCCGACTCTCCCGTAAGATTGCGCAACAGCCGTTCTCCAACCGATTCCACATCCGACCCGCGATCACGCAGGTATTCATCCTCAATGCTCTCGAACACCGAACGGAACTGGTCGAGAGCGCGCTTCAGCGCCCCTTCGGCATTGAGCAGATCTTCACGGATACCACGCCGGGTTTCGGCGTGCAGCATCTGATCCTCCAGGATCAGCAGGTGCGTATCAATGATGTACAGATGTTCGGCCAGGTGGCGATCGGCGACCCGCCGTTTGACCTCGTGGAGCTGCTGCCGGGAAATCTCAACCGCTTCCTCAAAGGCCGCTATTTCGACATCGACGTCGCTCTTGCGGATACGACGCTCAAGCGCGGCCATACGGGCGCGGTTGACGAGGTGAGTCGCGCCGATGGCAATCCCCGGGGACACACCGATACCAACCAGAAATGTGTCGGGACTTATTTCAGTCTTCACCGAAGCCATCATTAATAAGTTCTTCCAATGCTTTCAGGGCCGCCTCTTCATCAGGGCCGTTGACGCTGACGGAAATGGTCGATCCACGGGGAGCGGCCAGCATCAGAATTCCCATGATGCTCTTGCCGTTGACTTCCAGGTCGTCTTTGCTGACCAGGACATCCGCCGAGAATCGTCCGGCGGTCTGCACCAGTTGCGCAGCCGCCCTGGCATGCAGTCCCAACCGGTTGATAATAGTAAATTCCTTTTCGATCATTATTCAGCGTTGCCTTTCAGCTATCATCCTGAATCCGTGAGTTCCTGTTGGATGGAGAGTGCAAGTACCTGGTCTGAATGAGATTTCCAAAAATCTGAAGCGCACCCACAGGTTCGCTGGTGATTTTGGGGAAGCTCAGACAGATCAATGACTTGTGCTATCCACCAACAAGGGGCTCACTGATTCAGGTTCATTTCAGGACCCTCACTGCAAGCGTCAGGAAGGTCCCCAGGTAGATCATGGCCAGAGGAGAAACACCCTTGCGCGCCAGCCAGCAACAGAAGCCGACCACCGGCAGAGCAACAAAACCGACCGCGGGCGGCAGCCCCTTGTCATGCAGCATCATCGAAACCCACATAGCGCACAAACCACCCAGCAGGATAACGACTGCCTCCTTGATGCGGATCGCCAGATCGGGCAGATGCCAGCGCTGGATGGTTGCAACAATCCCCGCACCCCGCTGCCAGCCCCGAAAAAATCCCCAGAAGCGAAAGAACAGGTGCGGGAGGTTGTAAACCAGCAGCAACACGGCACAGGCCAGCAACGATCCGCGGACCGCGAAAAACAGGGCCAGCACCGCAGCCAGGGGACGAATCCCCCCCCAGAACAGAGCATCCCCCATGGCGGCGAAAGGCGCCATCATCATGCCGTTGAAATCACTTGCCGAAACCCCGTCCTGCGGGGTCCCGGCAACGGCATCCGTCTCCAGGGCAATGGCCGATCCGAGAATGGCGGCTCCCAGGTAGGGATGGCTGTTGAAATAGCCGAGATGACGCTGAAAAGCCTGTTTTCGTTCTTCTCCCCGGTAGAGACAGCGCAACGCCGGGGCCAGAACATAAAGGGCTCCCAATCCCTGCAGAGATTCGAAATTCCAGCTGGCCTGAAGCAGAAAGGATCGCAACGCGCAACGACCAACCAGCAGGGCATTGATCTGTCCTCGGGCGTTCTTCATAGCAGCCAGATCGTCAGCAGCACGGTCACGAACGACGTACTGAACAGGGTCAGAGCACGGCTGACATGCAGAGTCGCCAGGATGACCGCCGCCCCGACCAGGGGAAAAAGCAGTTCCAACTCACCGGTCAGCGGCTGAAGCAGGTGAACAGCCCTTGGCAGCAGGGGCATCCCGATCAGCATCCCCCCCGCCACGACAACCACGAAGGTCGCCAGAGCCGCTCCGGCGAAATGCAGCACGCCCCGCAGATGCAGGCGTTCAATCTGTTCTTCATGACCGTCAGCCACGGCTCTCTCAGCGCGTCGCAACAGCCGGCTGTTGCAGTTTCGCGCCAACCGGTCGAACCATTGACCGACCTTTCCCAGCGGCATTGCCAGCAACAGGGCAAAGAGCGCTACCGGTTCCGGAGCAAACCCACCCGCGGGATTGAGCAGAACCGTCAGGCAGGTGGCACCGACAGCGACCTGGGTGTCATCCGGCGGAATCGCGGCACCGACCGGCATGCGCGACAGCCAGAGCAGTTCACACAGTGCCCCGATCAGCAACCCGCTTTCAGGGACGCCCAGCAACCAGCCAAGCAGGGATCCCGCCACCAACGGCCGGGACAACATGATCTGCAGCAGGGCGGTGCGATCAAGCCCGGCCACAATGGCGATCAGTCCTCCCGACAACAAAACGGTCCAGCTCACCTCAGGCTCCCGTCTGCACCAGCTTGCGCCAGGGACGCTCGCGATCAGCGGGAATACACTGGGACACGATCTTCACTCCCTGTTCTTCCTCCAGGCGACGTAGGTTGACAATGTCGTCGTCATCGAGCGAGATGGTACAGGAACAGCGCAGCTTGCCCGCTCCTGCGTGCATGTTGCCCAGGTTGAGGCGGTCGAAGGGCAATCCCAGCCGATGACCCTGCAGAGCGTCAGCGGACGTTTCAAACAACAGCAGAACACGTCGACCGGCAAACATCCCCTGCCGGACCAGCTCAGCCAGCTCGGTCAATCCACCAATAACAAGTTTGATATTCTTCGGTACGGAAGCGGTCATCACTGCGCGGCGTAAAGGCTCCCCGGCCACTTTGTCACTGGCGACGACAATACAGTCCGCCTGGGTATGAGGCACCCAGGCCTCCAGGACCTGGCCGTGAATCAACCGGTTATCAATACGGGCGAGAACAACACTCATTCGTTATATCCTTGAGCCGGAATCAGGGCACCCACACCGCCGGAGCATAAAATTCCTGCCTGATTCAGGTTGATAAAACTACTGACGCAAAAAATCACTGGCCAGGGTAATACTCTGCTGGCCATAAGCTTTGAGCAGGGCGGCAAGTTCGGCCAGTGAAAGAGACTCCTGACTGTTGAAGAATTTTATCACCATCGGCAGGTTAACCCCGGTGACGATCTCGACTTTTCCCGGTTCAAGAAATGACAGACTGACGTTCGAAGGCGTCCCTCCGAACATATCGGTCATGATCACCACACCATCCCCGTCAGCGGACACCGAGGCAACAGCAGCTTCAATCTCGGAGCGAATCTCCTCGACACCCTGCTCCTTGAGAATCGCAACCGCGCGGGCATTAAGACAGGGGCCGATAATCATTTCGGCGGCATTGAGCATCTCCGCCGCCAACCGGGAATGGGTCGCAACCACCAGACCAATCATTGATTCACCTCTTGGTCGCATCCCGATGGAGAACATCGACATGCAATCCTTCACCGGGCAGGAGGCCGCGCAGGGTTTCAACCACCGCGACACTGCGATGGCGGCCGCCGGTACAACCAATTGAGACCGTCAGGTAACTCTTCCCTTCCTGACGGTATTGGGGCAGCAGAAACTGCAGCATGTCCTGAAGTTTCTGCAGAAAAGACCTGCCGACCGGATTTTCAAGAGAAAAACTTCGAACTCTCTGATCCGTACCGGTCAACGGCTGCAGATCGGGATGGTAATGCGGGTTGGGAAGAAACCGAACATCAAAAACCAGGTCTGACTCAACCGGCACCCCGAAACGGAAACCGAAGGATTGCAGCAGAACCGCAAGCTGCTGACTTGACTGATCCCCACTGGCCAGACGTATCACCTGGTTGCGCAACTGGTGAGGTGTCAGCCAGGAAGAATCAATAAAATGGGTCGCCAGCTGCTTCATCTCCGCAAGAAGCGCCCGCTCCAGTTCGATCCCATGAACAACCTGGTCCTGACTGGCCAGGGGATGCCGGCGTCGGGTTTCGGAAAAACGACGTGTCAGAACGTCATTATTGGCCTCGAAAAAGAAAATCTCGATTTCGAAACCGGTCCTGGCAAGGGTTTCGAAAGTACTGCGGGCCTCGGCCAGGTAGTCGCGGTTGCGCACATCGACAACCACCGCCAACTCACCCCCCTCGGGCTGGAAGGTGGTCGCCAGACCGAGGCACTGCGGCAGTAAAGGCAATGGCAGGTTGTCGACGACAAAGAACCCGACATCTTCAAGGGCGCGGGCGGCGCAGCTCTTGCCGGAACCCGACAGCCCGGTAATGACAAGAACCCGTTTGGCGCTCATTCGAGATTATCTCCGATAATGGTGTGGGAATGCAACCAGGCGGTTTCTGCCATGCGTTTTTCCAGCCGGTCCTGAAATTCCACCGCGCTGTTGTATCCCATCTCCTTGAGCAACTGGTTCCGAGCCGCCACTTCGACAATGCTGGTGATATTCCGTCCCGGACGAACCGGGATCTTCAGCAGCGGGATCCCCAACCCGAGAACCTTGTATTTTTCCTCCTCCAGCCCGAGACGGTCATATTCGTGTCCGTCCTCCCAGGAAACCAGCTCGATGGCCAGGTCAATTTTCTTTCTTTCCCGGATGGCCGCAACACCGAACAGGTGCTTGATATTGATAATGCCGAGCCCGCGAATCTCCATATGATAGTGAAGTAGATCCATCCCCTCACCGAAAAGAACCGCCGGCAATTTCATCCTCACCTTGACAACGTCATCAGCCACCAGTCGATGGCCACGCAGCACCAGGTCGAGAGCGACTTCACTCTTGCCGATACCGCTTTTGCCGTGCAGCAGCACCCCGACACCGAGGACATCGACCAGGACACCATGGATCGTTGTTGACGGCAGCAGACGCTCTTCCAGGAACTGGGTGATCAGCGAAATGAAGGTGGAACTCTGGTGATGAGTCCGCAACAGGGGAATACCCCGAGCCTCGACTTCCCGCACCAGCATCGACGGCGGCTCCTGCCCCTTGGTGATGATGAAACAACAGATATCGACGTTACAGAGTTTGGCCAGGTTCTTCTCGGCGAGATCAACCGGAAGATGGTTGAGATAGCTCAGTTCCGTTGAACCGAGGACCTGCAGACGGTCGGGATGAAGATTGGTCACGTACCCGGCAAGAGCGAGACCGGGTTTCTGGATTCGGGGAACCTGAACATGACGCAACAGGCCCTTTTCACCGGCCAGCAATTCCAGGTCAAGGCCGGCTTCCTTTTCACTCAGAATATCCTGGATCGTGATTCCGGGCATGCGGATCGGTCCTCTGAAAAGTCGGGGCCTGTTCCGGGACGGCACGGGCCATGCTATGAAAACATTGGGGGGACGCTAAAGGGACTCCTCCTGACGAGCGATAATTCCGTAGATGCTTTCGGCATCCTCGGCATCAAGGAGTGCCTGGCGGACGGAGGGATTTTTCAGCAGCTTGGAAATGCGCGCCAGGGTCTTCAGGTGGACGCCGACCGACTCTTCAGGCGCGACCAGCAGGAAAAAAAGCTGGGCCGGACGCCCGTCCATCGAATCAAAATCGATTCCGCCGCGACTGCGGCCGAAGGAAATCAACAGTTTGTCCAGCTTTCTCAACTTGCCATGGGGAATGGCAACTCCATCGCCGATCCCGGTGCTGCCGAGCTGTTCCCGCTCCTGGAGGATCGCGACCACCTCATCGCGATCAAGAGACGGTTCAACACGCATCAGGGCATCGGTCAACTCTCCGAGGACCTCCGCTTTGGTGGAAGCTTGCAGGTCGGCGGAGATCGCAGCGGGGTCAAGTAGATCAATAATCTTCATAATTCTGACTGAGTTCGGATACAAGTCAGGGGGAGAGTGGCGGGACTCTCCCCCTGAACCGATGTGAGATCAGGCTCCCTGTTGAGGTTCGATCAGGCCGTAGTTGCCGTCTTTGCGGCGATAGACCACATTAATGTCTTCGTTTCGGTCATTGGTGAAAACAAGAAAATCCTTGTGCAGCAGATCCATCTGCATGACCGCCTCTTCCACCGACATCGGCTTGACCGAAAAACTGTGGGAGTGAATAATGATCGGTTCCGAGGAACCCTCTTCATCAACACTCTCCGCCTTGAGAACGGTTTTCTGAACCTGCCGCTCTCTCCCGGACAAAGGCTTGTGCCGTTTCAGGCGATCCTTGTAGCGTTTCAGCTGACGTTCAATCTTGTCGACCACGGCATCGATGGCCGCGTACATGTCGTTGGTGGTCTCGGTGCCCTTGATGGTAATTCCCTTGGCGACCAGAGTCACCTCGGCTCGATGACGGATCTTCTTTTCGACCGAAAGAACCGCCTGAGCATCGATCGGTTCTTCGATGTACTTCTTGACCCTGGAGAGTTTTTCCTGCAGATAATCACGAACGGGTGCACTTACTTCCATGTGTCTGAAAGTTGTGGCAACTTGCATATGAATCTACCTCCTGGTAATGCCTCGTGGGGCGTTATCGATAGCTGAAGTATATCGCCCCGTTGACCGTTGACCAGCCTAAAAGAGTCGCTTACGTTCGGTGGACGATCCGATGCCGAGCATCTCACGGTACTTGGTCACCGTGCGCCGGGCGATATCGATATCGGATTCACGCAGAATTTCGACAATCTTCTGATCTGAATAGGGTTTTTTCGGATTTTCTCCGGAAATAATTTCCTGAATCTTGCTCTTGACACTTTCGGAGGCGATGGTGTCCCCGCCGGTTGTGCTTATACCGCTATTGAAAAAGAACTTCAACTCAAAAAGACCCTGCGGCGTCTGCACATACTTGTTGGTGGTCACCCGACTGATCGTCGATTCGTGCATTTCGATGTCTTCGGCAACATCACGCAGCACAAGGGGTTTGAGATAGGCAATGCCCTTGTCGAAGAATTCGCGCTGAAACTTGACAATGCTCTTGGTGACCCGATAGATGGTGCGCTGACGTTGATGGATACTCTTGATCAGCCAGAGCGCGCCGCGCATTTTCTCCTGGATATACTCACCTGCCTTGGCATCGACTTCCCTGCTGCCGGAAAGGGCGTTGCGATAAAACGAATTGATGCGCAAGTTCGGAAGCCCTTCATCGTTCAACACCACCACGTACTCATCACTGATCTTGTAGACAAAGATGTCCGGGGTGATGTAATGAACATCTTCCTCGCCATAGGCGCTGCCGGGACGGGGGTCGAGGTTGGAAATGATTTTCGCCGCACCGAGGACTTCATCGAGACTGACGCCAAGCGCCTTGGCAATGACGGGATACTTGCGGGCCTCGAGTTCCCGGATGTGATCGAGCAGCACCCGCTCAACCAGAGAACCCTGCATGCCGAGATGTTCAACCTGGCGCAGCAGGGATTCCCGCAGATCTCTGCAGGCAATCCCCGGCGGGTCAAACTGCTGAACCAGCAGCAGAACCTCCTCGACCTGTTCGGCGGTCACCCGGCAGGCTCCGGCAATCTCTTCCAGTGAAGCCTGCAGGTAGCCGTCAGCGTCAAGGTTGCCGATAATCTCGGCGGCGATGGCACGTTTCCAGTCAACGATACGGGACAGATTCAACTGCCACATCAGGTGTTCGGCAAGGGTACTCTTGCGCGTCAGCAGGTTCTCGTAGGAAGGGCGATCGTCGTCACTTTCGTAGATATCGGCGGTGGTTCCCGACTGGGTGTAACCTTCGAGATAGGCTTGCCAGTCAATCTCATCCTTGAGCCCTGCCGGATCTTCTGGCATTTCCTCGGCATTCTCGTTGGCGGGTTCCGCTTCAGACTTTTCGGTGTCGGCGGCAGTTTCCGCTACATCTTCAACTTCATTTTCCGCGGATTCCTTTTCCTCCGCCTGTTCCCCACTCTCTTCCAGAATCGGGTTCTCTTCCAGCTCCTGCTGAACCATATCCAGCAACTCCATACGGGAGAGCTGGAGCAGCTTGATTGCCTGTTGCAGCTGGGGCGTCATCACCAGCTGCTGGCTCATCTTAAGTTGTTGACGTAATTCCAGGGCCATCAGGACTCCATTCAGTGCGTGCTCCGGTAGAGCTTACCACCAGCCATTTCATTTCTAAAGACGAAACTTTTCACCCAGATAGATTTCCCGGGCGCGGCTGCTGCCGGCAATTTCTTCCGGCGTTCCGAATTCGAGAATTTCACCGGCATTGAGAATATAGGCGCGATCGCAGACATCGAGGGTTTCACGAACATTGTGATCAGAGATCAGCACACCGATGCCATTTTTTTTCAAACCATCAATAATTCCCTGGATATCGATCACCGCCAGGGGGTCGATACCGGCAAAAGGTTCATCAAGAAGAATAAAAACCGGCTCGATAACCAGGGCGCGGGCAATTTCCAGGCGCCGTCGTTCCCCGCCCGACAACGCGTAACCATAACTTTTGGCGACATGCGTCAGGCGCAGATCTTCCAGCAACTGCTCCATCCGTTCGGTCCGCTGGACGGCACCGATGTCAAGGGTTTCAAGAATGGCCAGCAGATTCTCCTCAACCGTCAGTTTGCGAAAGACCGACGCTTCCTGGGGCAGATAGGAGATACCGGCCCGGGCACGCTTGTAGACCGGCAGGCCGGTCAGTTCACAGTCATCCAGAAAGACCCGCCCCCGGTCGGGGCGCACCAGCCCGACAACCATGTAGAAGGAGGTCGTCTTGCCCGCGCCGTTGGGGCCGAGCAGACCGATCACCTGTCCCGAGGAGACCTGCAGATCGACATCCCGCACCACCTGGCGCTTCTGGTAGCTCTTGCAGAGACCTTCAGCGCGCAGCGTCCGCATCACTCTGCTTTCCCCGCGGATGAAAGGTGGCCTTGACCCGCCCCTCCCCGCGACTGTCAACAACACTGCGTTTATCGTTCAGATACACGGTGATCTTATCGCCGGAAACCTGGTCCGCACCATCGTTGATGCGCGGATTCCCGGTCAACACCAGTTTGCCGCTGCTGCGTTGATAGAGCGCATGCTGTCCGGTGGCGACCCGCTGTCCCTGAATGACCCGAACATCCTGCTCAGCCTCAATCCGCTCAACCTGGCGTGCTTCGCCCCGGTAGTACACCGTCAGGCGACCGGCATGGATCACCAGGTCCGCCTGGCGGGCCTCGACGTCACCGATAAAGGTCACGGTCCCGGCGGCATCATCCGCTTCCAGCTGCCGGGAGGTAATCTCCAAAGGGGCATCCCCGGGCGCAACAGAAGCCGCCCGAACCGCACCGGAAAAGAGGCAGAGAAAGATCAGCAACAGGTAGGTTTTCATCCCTTTTCCTCGTCATCCGGCCTGATCAGCCATTTGGAGCGAACGTTGGCCAGGAGCTTCAGCCGACGCTGATCAACCAGCAATCGCATCCCGGTCGCTTCAACCTCAAACTGCCCGGAACTCAATCTCACCGGTTGATCGGTCCACAGCAGTCGTTCGGCCTGGCGATAGTGGAGACGATCGGTGGAAAATTCATACCCCCGCTCACTGCGGGCCACAACGTTACCGGAAACCACGAGTTCACCGGCCTTTTCATCCCACACTCCCCGGCGGGCATCCAG
This sequence comes from Geothermobacter hydrogeniphilus, assembly GCF_002093115.1. Classification (NCBI taxonomy): domain Bacteria; kingdom Pseudomonadati; phylum Thermodesulfobacteriota; class Desulfuromonadia; order Desulfuromonadales; family Geothermobacteraceae; genus Geothermobacter; species Geothermobacter hydrogeniphilus. The sequence continues at coordinate 49,123 of NZ_NAAD01000011.1, forward strand.
GGTCAGAACACCGGATTCACCCGCGCCGAAAAAACGGAGGTGGACATTATGCAAACGACTCCGCCCGGTTTCAAGATCATAACTGGCCCGGTCGGCACGCAACCGCCAGAAGGCCTTCCCGCCCCGGGTTTCGGTGTAGTCGATTTTAGCCAGGGAGAGATCGGCACCTGCCGCCGGCACGTCCACCGCAACCGGTTCAATACGCGTGTAGCGCCGGGAGATCACCAGCACCAGCATCCCGGAAAGCACCAGGATGGCAACAACCAGCAAATGTCGGGCGGAAAAAAATTGCTTCATAAACGGGGCCAGTATAGCATTGCCGCCGAGGGGAGTAAAGCATCGGGAAGGGACTTGGCACAGGAATTGTAAGAAGTCATCAAGCCAGGTACGGGGCCATCAGCCGCTCCCAGTGTCCCTGGGCCTTGAGCAGTATTTCGCAGACCTCCCGCACACCGCCGCCGCCGCCGGGATAACGGGAAACGAAATCGACCCGTTCCCGGACCTCGGGGCAACCGTCGGCAACGGTCGCGGAGAATCCGACCCGCGTGAGAATCGGCAGATCGACAATATCATCACCGATATAGGCAACCTGCTCCGGAGACAGGGAGAGATCCGACAATATCCGCAGATAGGGCTCCAGTTTGTTCCGGGCCCCCTGGACGATCAGATCGATGCCGAGTTCCCGCATCCGATGGGAAACCACCCGTGACTGCCGCCCGGTAATGATGCCGACCTGAATACCGGCCCGCTGCAGCAATTTCAATCCATGACCGTCACGCACATTGAAGGCCTTGGTCTCCGCGCCCGAGTCGCTGAGGATGATCCGGCCGTCCGTCAGAACGCCATCAACGTCGAGTAACAGCAACCTCACGGTTCGCAGTTTGTTCTCCATCAGACCACCCCCGCCTTGAGCAGGTCATGCAGGTGGACAATCCCGACCGGTTCCGCCGCCTGATCGTCGGCAAAGACAAACAGGGAGGTTATCGAGTGGGCCTCCATACGCTGCAGGGCCTTGGCCGCGAGGTCGTTGCGCAGTATCCGCTTCGGACTGGCCGTCATCACATCTTTGATCGGAGAATTGAGGACGTCGTAACCACGTTCCATGCAACGCCGCAAGTCACCATCGGTGAAGACTCCGAGCAGGCCGCCCTGAGAATCGACAACACCGGTGATGCCGAGTTTTTTGCTGGTAATCTCGAACAACCCGTCGCGCAGCAGGGTCTCCTCGTCAACCAGGGGAATCTCCTCACCGCAGTGCATCAGATCCTCAACCCTCAGCAGCAGCCTCTTGCCGAGCGCTCCACCGGGATGAAAAAGAGCGAAATCCTCTTCTTTGAAACCACGTCGGTCCAGCAGGGCAACCGCCAGGGCGTCCCCCATGGCGAGGGTGGCGGTGGTACTGGCGGTCGGAGCCAGACCCAACGGGCAGGCCTCTTCAGCGACGGACACATCGAGGCTGACATCCCCGGCCTTGGCGAGAGTGCTTTGCGGATTGCCGGTCATGGCGATCAACGGCACCCCCATACGACGGATAACCGGCAGAATGCGCAGCACCTCCTCGGTTTCTCCGGAATTGGACACGGCGATGATGACATCATCCTTCATGATCATGCCGAGATCACCGTGAATACCTTCGGCGGGATGCAGAAAGAGCGCCGGGGTGCCGGTTGAAGCCATGGTTGAGGCAATCTTCTGGCAGATCAGCCCCGACTTGCCCATACCCGAAATGACCACCCGTCCGCGACAGGCGAGGATCATCTCCACCGCGGCACTGAACTGGCCGTCCAGTCGCTGCTGCAGCGCCAGGACCGCATCGGCTTCAACCTGCAGAACCTTTTTTGCAATATCAATCATAGAATTCTGTCCGTTAAACACGATTGACCGTCCTGACCAGCCGGTCAATCTCCAGCACCTGGGTCAACAGGCCCTCAAGGCTGTCCAGCGACAAAGAATTCGGGCCGTCACAAAGAGCCCGGTCGGGGTCTTCGTGAACCTCCCAGAAAAGTGCGTCAATGCCCATGCCGACAGCGGCGCGGGAAAGCCCGGCAACGAATTCCCGCTGTCCGGAGGAAGCGTCGCCGGCGCCGCCGGGCAGCTGAACGGCGTGGGTCGCGTCAAAAACCACCGGCACCCCGAACTCCCGCATCAGCGCCAGCGAACGCATATCAACCACCAGGTTGTTGTAACCGAAGCTGCTGCCGCGTTCAGTGAGCAGAACCTTGTCGCCACCGGCTTCGGCCAGCTTGGTCAGTACGTTGCGCATATCCCAGGGGGCCATGAACTGGCCCTTTTTCACATTGACCGGTTTGCCGGTTCGGGCGGCGGCCTGCAACAGATCGGTCTGGCGGCAGAGAAAAGCCGGGATCTGCAGCAGGTCCAGAACCTCGGCGGCGGCGGCCACCTGACTGATATCATGGATATCGGACACCACCGGAAGACCGAACTCATCCTTGACCCGCCGCAGGATTTCAAGTCCTTCATCCAGACCCGGCCCGCGAAAAGAATGGGACGAGGAGCGGTTGGCCTTATCATAGGAGGCCTTGAAGACCAGTCCGACACCGAGCTTTTCGGTCAACCTCTGCAGATATTCGGCGATCCGCAGGGTCAGATCGAGATTTTCAATCACACAGGGGCCGGACAACAGCGCCAGGGGAGCATCACCACCGATCCTGACACCTGCTACATCAACGGACTGCATATCAATCCTTCCCGTCGCCCTGCTTCAGGCAGGCGCCGACGAATGATTCAAAAAGGGGATGCGGATCCATCGGCCGGGACTTGAATTCCGGGTGGAACTGACAGCCGAGAAACCAGGGATGATCGGCCAGTTCCACAACCTCGACCAGGTCCGATTCGGGATTGATCCCGGAGAGTCCGAGTCCACATTCCCGCAACTGTTCGCGATAGCCGTTATTGAATTCAAAGCGATGCCGATGCCGCTCCGAAATCAGGTCGGTACCATAAATGCGGCGGGCCAGAGAGCCCTCGGCCAATTCACAGGGATAGGCACCGAGACGCATGGTGCCGCCCTTCCCCTTGATTTTCTTCTGTTCCTCCATGATGTGGATCACCGGGTTTTTGGCCTGGTCGTGAAACTCGGAGGAATGGGCATCTTCGATGCGGCAGACATTGCGCGCGTACTCGACCACCGCCATCTGCATGCCGAGGCAGATGCCGAAGAAGGGGATCCGCGCTTCCCGGGCATAGCCGATGGCGGCAATTTTCCCCTCACTGCCGCGCTCACCGAAACCGCCGGGCACCAGGATGCCATCGACTCCTTCGAAGGTATCATTGATGCCATGCCGCTCGATCGATTCCGAATCAACATACTTGAGGTTGACCCGGCAATTGTTGGCGATTCCGCCGTGAACCAGGGCCTCGGAAAGCGACTTGTAACTTTCGGTCAGATCAACATACTTGCCGACAATAGCGATGGTCGTCTCACCGGCCGGTTCCTGAATGCGGTTGATGATGCGCTTCCAGCCGGTGAGATCCGGGGCCTTGGTCCAGATATTGAGTTTCTCGATGATCCGTTCGTCGAGCCCCTGCTCATGCAGCGCAATCGGCACTTCATAGATCGAAGCGACATCACGGGCGGTGATGACCTCCTCTTCACGGACATTGCAGAACAACGCGATCTTCGCCTTCATGTCCCGCGGAATCTCACGGTCACAGCGGCACAACAGGATGTCCGGCTGGATGCCGATTTCACGCAATTCCTTGACGCTGTGCTGGGTCGGCTTGGTTTTCAGCTCTCCGGCCGTCGGAATATAGGGCACCAGGGTGAGGTGAATGTAGAGCACGTTATCGATACCACGATCGGTGCGGAACTGGCGGATCGCCTCCATGAACGGCAGTGATTCGATATCCCCGACCGTACCGCCAACCTCGACAATGGCCAGGTCGACATCCTTGGCATTTTCAAGAATCTTGGCCTTGATTTCGTTGGTGATGTGGGGGATGACCTGGACCGTGCCGCCGAGATAGTCACCGCGACGTTCCTTGCGGATGACCGAGTCGTAAACCTGGCCGGTGGTGAAATTCGATTTGCGGCTCAGCCCGGCCGAGGTATAGCGTTCATAATGACCGAGGTCGAGGTCTGTTTCAGCGCCGTCGTCGGTGACGAAAACCTCGCCATGCTGAAAAGGGCTCATGGTACCCGGATCGACGTTGATATAGGGGTCCATTTTCTGCATCGAAACCCGCAGCCCGCGCGCCTCCATCAACGCCCCGATGGAGGCGGCCGAGAGTCCCTTGCCGAGAGAACTGACCACGCCGCCGGTAATAAAAAGAAACTTGGTTTTCATGAAAACTCCTTGCATATCATCCTGAATCAGTGAGTTTCATCACCGGCGGACAGCACACGTCACTGCCCTGCCTGCGATTCCTGAAAATCACCGGTGAACCTATGCACCTCAGATTTTTGGGAACCGTATCCAGGGCAGGCACCTGCACTCTCCATCCGGCATAAACTCACCGACTCAGGATCCTGTTCACTCGGCCATCATCCGACCGGCACTGAAAAAATGATTTTACACACCACACCGATAAATGGAAAGCATCAACCGCAAACAGACAACCGATCAGCGGCCGGCCAGTATCCGCTCAACCCTGGCCAGGTCTTCCGGGGTATCAACGCCGATGGCGGCATGCTCCGTGGGAACGACCTTGATGCCGACGCCATGCTCCAGGGCACGCAACTGCTCCAGGGATTCGAGCATCTCCAGGGGCGTCTGCGACAGGGTCGGGTAACGGAGCAGAAATTCCCGCCGGTAAACATAGAGCCCGATATGCCTGAAGGCCGGGCACCGATCCCAATTCTCTTCGAGCTGCCGGGCATGATCGCGCGGCCATGGAATCGGTGCCCGCGAGAAATAGAGCGCCATCTGCCGCTGATCGCAGACGACCTTGACCACGTTGGGATCAAGGAATTCATCAGGCCCCTTCAACGGCGCGCACAGGGTTCCCATCTGCAGGTCGGGCATCTCGATCAGCGGCGCGATCGCCCGATCGATCACCGCCGCCTCGATCAACGGTTCATCCCCCTGGACATTGACGATCAACTCGCTTTCCAGCCCGGAAGCAACCTCCGCCAGACGGTCGGTTCCGGTCGGGTGGTCGGCGCGGGTGAGAACCGCCTCGCCGCCGAAGGCGCGTACCGCGTCGGCGATCCGTTCATCATCGGTCGCCACCAGCACCCGGGAGGCCAACCGGGCCGAACAACTGCGCTCATAGACCCACTGGATCATCGGACGACCCTGCAGGGTGGCCAGCGGCTTTCCGGGAAAACGACTCGAAGCGTAGCGGGCCGGAATAACAATGGTTACATCCACGGGAACCTCTCGGGGAAATGAGTGACGTTCGGCAAGCCGCCGCGTAATGTAGAAGAAGGGGGATAAGCTGTCAACAGCTCTCTCCACATCACCATCTCGTTCTGCAGACTGGATCAGGGTTCGGGGACGACCCGGAAAACGGTTTCAGCGACATGACTGTCACCCATGGCAAGCAGCACATACTGTATCGGCCCCGGTGAACCGTCGTGCAGCTGGTCGAGACTGAAACGGGTGGTGATCATGCGATCCGCCTTACCGTCAATATCGCCGGGGACTCGGGGACTCGGAGAAGCCAGACCGTCCACCAGCTTGAACACCCGGACGATCTGTTCGCCCGAGTCGGCGACCCCATTGCCGTTCTTGTCAATCCATTGTTCCAGATAGAGCGTCGTCCCGGCCCGGCGAAGAGGACCGACCTTGAGGGTCAGCAGTCCGTCGTAACGATGGGACACCACTTCTGGGGTCAGAGACACGCTGAACTCGACAAGGTCGTCGATAATTTCATCTTCAGCGGCCGGCGCGGGGCGGGCGGTTGACACGATCAGCCGTCGTTCGGCGAAACCGACGTTTCCGGTTTCATCCCAGGCTTCAACCCGCACCAGGTGTTCCCCTTCGGAGAGAGGATCAAGAAACATCCCGGACCGCTTGTCGACCACCTTGTCATCAACCAGCACGCGGACTTCACCCCGGTCCACCTCGTATTCGAGCAAGGGCGTGTTGTCCGCGGTCAGGCCGCTTGCCGGCGACAGCAGGACCACCTCGGGCGCAGTGCTGTCAACGAGGAATTCAACCTCCGCCCGCCCCTCGTTGCCGGCCTCATCGACAGCAACCACCTGCAGCCTGTGGGGACCATCGGCAAGCCTCGGCAGGGCGGTTCCCGGCGTCACCTCTACCGGTTTGTCATCCAGCAGCACCCGAACGCTGCCGTCACTCACCCGGTAATCGACAATCGGAAAGGCGGAGGACCGCGCCCCCGGCGCCGGTGATGTTATCACCACCTCCGGCGGCCTGGTATCGACCTGAAAAGCGACCCGCTGCTGGCTCTGGTTGCCGGCAAGATCCTGTTCCCGCACCAGCAGGATGTAGCTGCCGTCAGCCAGCGGACCGAGTTGCCCCGCATCGGCGGGCACCGGCTGGCCGTTCAGCAGCACGGCCATGGGGCCACCCTCGCCCTTCACCAGCAGCGGCGGCCGGGGATCATGACCGGGGCCGGGCCGGGGCGAGCTGACCTCCAGGTGCGGCGGGGTCCGGTCGATGTGCAGGCTGATATCCTTATGGCTGGTATTGCCGAAACGGTCACGCGCTGAAAAATGCAGGGGCAGCTCACCTTCCGGCAACTTGTCCAGATCAATCTCCCAACGGTTTTCCACGGGATAGCGGGTGGCTCCGACCACCACGCCGGGCGGCGCCAGCAGATCGATAAAAGCTCCCGGATCACGGGTGCCGCGCAGAGTCAACTGTTTCACCGACAATGGCCGAGGATCAAACTGAACGGCAAACTCGGGCGCGGTCGTATCGATCGAGAAGGTCACCTCCTGCACGGCTGTATGGCCGTTCGCATCCACGGCTTTCAGCCGCAACCGGTGAGTACCGTCAGCAAGAGGCGGCAGTCGACCATCAACCATTCCGACCGGTTTTCCATCGACTTCGACGTCAAGCCGGGCCGTCGGATCGGAAAGCCGGTAATCAACCGACGGCTGAGCGGTTGCATAGGTGCGGGGCTCGGGACTGAGCAGTTTCAGCTCCGGGACATGACCGCCGCCTGCCGTCTGCCGCGCCGATCCACCGGTCTTCCCCGGGGGAGAGACGGCAACAACCGGAGTCAGCGGCGCCGAGGCAACCGGGACGGATGAAGATGGACCGGGAGCAGTATCAGGCGGCGGGGACATCGGCATTTTTCGGATGATCCGCAATGGCAGGCGCAAACGATTACCATAGGCATCGCGGGCTTCGACCTGGAAGCGATTCTCCCCCTCGATCAGCCCCTTCAACGTCGCCCGCCAATGGGTGCGGTCCGGGAAGGACAGCTCGGCAGCCTCCCTGCCTTGCGCGTCGAGCAGTCGCAGGCGGGCGTCCTCTTCCCGTGAGCCGGAAATCAGCGCCTGAGACGAGGAGACCTCATGCTTCGGCAGGTCGACGGTCAGCATCGGCGGGGTTGCGTCAACCCGAAAAACAACCTGACGGGGCTGAGTGAATTGCGGAGAACTGAACCGCAACACATGCCGGCCGTCTGAAAGTGGCCCGAGCCGAGCACCGCCGGCAGACGAAATCACTTTCCCGTCGAGACTGACGCGCACCACCTCCGCCTCGGTTTCAAACAACAGCAAAGGCCGCGGCCCGGTCGTTCCTCCCGCCGGCGGACTGAGGATCCGGATAGCGGCTCGAGGCACTGACGCCTGACCGGGAAGGGGTTTTGCCGTCCCCGTGGAAACGGGCTGAACCGGTGACTGCCGGCGCTGACCGGATCGTTTCTCCGAAACCTTCGGCTGCCGCGGAATGACAAATTGAACGACCCGCAGGCCCGCCAGAAGCTCACGTGCCGCCGGGTCGCGGTCGGCACCGAGCAGCACCCGCCTGATACCGGCAAAATCGCTGCCGGAAAGTCCTCTGCGACCGACCACCAGCCCCCCCCCGTGGCGACGGGTTCCCGCGTCGATATACTCGGCGAGAGGAAGAAACCGCCCCTGTCCGTCCCTCTTGATGTAGGCACTGCTGAATACGGCAAGATCGATCTCGCGGAAGCGGTTCATCCAATGCTGGAGATTCCGCTCATCAGTGAAAACCCGCACCCGGATGGTCAGATCGAGATGGCGGGAAAGATAATCGGCCAGCAGTTCAGCCTGCCGTTCGTCGGCCAGAAGCTGGCATTTTTCCGGGACAAATCCGAGAACAAGTTCACGCGCAAAAGAGACGGATGAAAAGATCAGGACAAAAAAGAGGGCCGGCCAGAGAAAGCGCAGGACAAGGCGGGCAGAGCCTGAATATGGCCGGACGGAGACAGCGCGCATAACCTGAGAGCCTTCAACGAGAGGATAAAGGGGCAGGATACTCATCGGCACGCAAAGGAACTTTCTTCAGCGGGTTGACAAAAAGCAACCATACACTGCCCACAGTGCCAGTTCAAGGATCTCACCTGAATCAGAGCCGGAACGCTCTGCCGGCAGGCGCCAGGTTCCGCCTGTCACTCCTGGCGGCGGATAAAGATTTCCCGGGCCAGTTCGTCATCGACCGCGAATTCTGAAAACCCGACCTTGAAAATGTAACTCGGAAACGTTCGGCTGAGTACAATCCGGTTGCCGGGCAGCACTCCCATGCTCATCAGTTTCTGCATTTTTTTGTCGTTGCCGGTTGACAGGTAGGCGATCTCGCCGCTCTCGCCGGCTTTCAACTCGGTCAAGGCGACCACCCCGGTATCGCCGGCGTGGCGAGCTTCCTCGCAGCAGCTTCCGGGAGGGATCGGTTTGCCGTGGGGACAGGTGGTCGGATGGTTGAGCAACGTGCAGAGCTTGGTGTCCACACCGCGGTGCAGCAGGTGCTCCATTTCACAGGCCCGGGCATCCCCTTCCGCCCCTTTCAGGTCGAGGACATCCATCATCAACCGTTCAGCAAGGCGATGACGACGAACGGTCATGCGCGCTTCTTCACGACCTTCGGGACGCAGGTAAACCCGCTCACCCTTGACCTCGACGTAGGCCAGGCGCTGCAGTTCCTGCAGTCCGGCATCCGCCGCATCGACCGACAACCGTTCGAAATGCGCGGCATTGTCGCCTTCCTCTTCAATGACAATCCACAAGGCTTCAAGTATTTCCTCGGCCTTTTCCGAAACATTCATGAACTTTACTCCTGTTTTTTCTTCCCTTTTTGCCCCAGCAGCTTCTCGAACAGAGGCGACGGCAGGGGGTTTTCGTAACCACAATAGGGACAATGCACCTTGCGGCATCCCCCCCCGCAACGCCCGCAACCCTGCTCCGGGGTCTTGGCCGGAATCTCCTTGCGACAGAACCCGCAGATCATGACAGGATCCCCGTCAGCAGCAACAGCCGATTGAGACCGAAGCCGACAGTGAACGCCAGCAGGGTGACAATGACAAAGATTCCCACCGAGGTTCTCCAGCCGCGCTCTTTCTTCATCACCAGAAACTGGGCGACACAGGGAACAAACAGGGTCAGGGTCACGGCGGCGACAGTCAGCTGAACCGGGTTGAGCAGGCCATTGGTCTGCAGATCATAAAGGCCGGCAGCACCGAAATCCCGACGGAAAAAACCGAAAATGAAGGCGGCGGCGACTTCACTGGGCAGCCCGAGCAGATGCATCACCGGCTCCAGCAGGGACACCAGCCAGGCCAGGACGCCGGTCAACTTGCCGACCACCAGCAGAACTGACGCGATAATGAAAAGCGGGAAAATTTCCATGAAATACCACTGCATGCGGGTCAGGGTCTTGACCAGTACATTGCGTGGCTGCGGCATCCTTAAAGGGGGGATTTCCATGTAGAACATCGGCCGTTCGCCGGGAACCAGTCGGGCGGAAAGAAAACCGATCAGCAAAAAGATGCCCAACAGGCAGAGGCTCCAGACCAGCAAAGCGCCGGGAGCCGCCGACAGCAGCCCGAGAATCACTCCGAGCTGGGCACTGCAGGGGATGGCCAACGCCAGCAGCAGGGTGGCGATAACCCGTTCACGGCGGGTTTCGAGAGTACGGGTCACAATGGTGGCCATGGTGTCGCAACCGAACCCCAGCACGATCGGGATCACGGCACGGCCGTTAAGTCCGATACGTTTAAAAATCCGGTCGACAAGCATCGCCAGGCGGGGGAAATAACCCGAATCCTCGATCATCGAAAAAGCGATGAAGAAAGTGCCGACAATCGGCAGCACGATTGCGACCGCGTAGCGGACCCCAAGGGTGATGACTCCGTACTCGCCGACCATCAGCTCGTAGAGCCAGGGCCAGGTCAGGTATTTATCACCCAGGGCAATCACCCAGGGATTGATATAAGCTCCGAACAGGTGACCTTCGAGAAAATCCACAATGGTTCCGGCACCGAAATGACCGACAAACTGGTAGAGACCGAAGTAGAGGACCGCCAACAACAGCGGGAACCCGGTCCAGGGGTTCATGGTCAACGCCGACAGACGATCCCCCCAACTCGGCGACTGCTCTTCCGACTGGCTGAAAGCCCCTTCCAGAACTCCCTTGCAGATCCGCTTGCGTTCAAGGCTGATGCGCAGATGAAGGTCGACACGCCGTTCAAAAACGATCTCGTTGACCGCTCCTTCCACAGCGGCATAATTGTCCCCTTCCACTTTCCGCACCATCTCCGACAAACTTTCATCACGCTGCAGCAACAGCAGCGACAGCGCTCTGGAGTCAATGGCGTAGGCCCCGGTCAGACAACTCGCCACCCGCGAAATGTCCCGCTCCAGATCAGCGGCATAACTGAAAGCCGCCCGTTGCTGCGGATCAAAGCCGACAATGGCGGCCCGGATCTCTTTCAATCCCCGTTTTCGTCTTACCGCCGCCCCGACCACGGGAATACCGAGCTTCTCTTCCAGCAACGGCAGATCAAATTTCAAGCCGAGGCGCTCGGCCTCGTCCATGATGTTGATCACCAGGATCAGCGGCAGCCCCGATTCGATCAGCTGCAGGGTCATCGGCAGCATCCGCTCGATATTGCGGGCGTCGATGACATGCAGCACCACGTCGGGGCGCTCCTCAAGCAGGATATCGCGAGCGACCCGTTCCTCTTCGGTAATCGGCAACAGGGAATACATGCCCGGAGTATCAAGCACTTCGTAGCGAACGCCGTGCAGCTCGCATTCGCCGCGTGAGATCTCAACCGACGTTCCGGGATAATTGGAGACGGTCGTGTAAGCGCCGGTCAGGGCATTGAACAGGACGCTCTTGCCGACATTGGGATTGCCGACCAGGAACAGCTTACGTTCGGACCGGCCGATCTCGACAGGTGTTTCAGGACAACACTTCATCTCTTGCACACTTTCACACACGTGGTGGTTTTGATAACCATTTTCACAACGGAATCAAAAAAATCAGGATTTGCCGGTACATCGGCGACACGTGCCGTAGAGCTCAAGACGGTGACTGGCGATCGTGAACCCGTGACGGAACGCGACCTGCTGCTGCAACTTTTCAATATCGGCATCCTCGAACTCGAGGATAGCGCCGCAACGGGTACAGATCAGGTGATCGTGATGCCTTTCATCCCCGGTCCACTCATAGCGGGTCTGACCATCGCCGAAATTACGCTCTTCGGCGATGCCGCAGTCGGCAAACAACTTGAGAGTTCGGTAGACGGTCGCGTAGCCGACCGTGGGATGCTTGCGGCGAATTTTCAGAAAGAGTTCCTCGGTGGACGGATGCGTAGAGGCACGCAGAAACGCATCGAGAATAATTTCCCGCTGTTTCGTGGTCTTCAGCCCCTTGCGCACCAGGTATTCACGGAACTGCTGCTTGCTCTGGCGCATAGATAAGCTCGTTTATGTTTGAGTGAAAACGAATTTCAATTTAAAAAAATGACGGCCGCCTGTCAAGCGAAAAACCACGCGGGACAATTGAAAAGAACAAACAATTGTTTCGCGGCCCTTGACCGCAGGGGGCCCCACCGGCTATTTTCCCTCAATCAAATATCGGAGTCATCAGGGTTATGACGGAATAAATGAGGATCCCTGGACATATACCGGTGACAAGCTCACGGATCCAGATATCGGAATGAAAACAGGAGGAACCATGGCGATCGTTGAAATCAACCACCCACTTGTCAAACATAAACTCGGCCTGCTGCGGGAAAAAGACATCAGTACCAAGAATTTCCGTGAACTGGCGTCCGAGGTCGCGCGCCTGCTGACCTACGAAGCCACCGCCGACATGGAAACCGAGGCCTACACCATCCAGGGCTGGAACGGACCGGTCCGCGTTGAGCAGATCAAGGGGAAAAAGGTTACTGTCGTACCCATCCTGAGGGCCGGGCTCGGCATGATGGACGGGGTCCTCGACCTCATCCCCGGCGCCAAGGTCAGCGTCGTCGGCCTCTATCGGGACGAAGAGACCCTGCAGCCGGTGCCCTATTTCCAGAAATTCACCAGCAACATGGCCGACCGCACCGCCCTGATTCTCGACCCGATGCTGGCCACCGGCGGCAGCCTGATCGCCTGCGCCGATATGCTCAAGAAAGCCGGCTGCAGAAAGATCAAGGGACTGTTCCTGGTCGCCGCGCCGGAAGGGATCGAGAAGCTGCAGGCGACCCACCCCGATATCGACATCTTCGTTGCCGCCATCGATGAACGTCTCAATGAAAACGGCTATATCCTGCCCGGACTGGGGGATGCCGGCGACAAGATCTTCGGCACCAAGTAACCTGTCTCCTGAATCGGTAACCTGAATCAGTGAGTTTCTGTCGGATGGAGAGTGCAAGTGCTTGGTCCGAATGAGGTTTCCAAAAATCTGAAGCGCACCCATAGGTTCGCTGGTGATTTTTGGGAAGCTCAAGCGGATCAATGACCTGTGCTATCCGCCGACAAGGAGTTCACTGATTCAGGGGTAAATCTCCTTTTGTGACCATGCTGTGCTTTTGACCCCATACCAACAAAGAGGGCCCCATGACTGAACAGAAATCGGCCACTACCTACAATTTCCGTCTCCGTGACAGCCTGCTCGGCGCGCAGATGCTGTTCGTCGCCTTCGGAGCACTGGTTCTGGTTCCCCTGCTGACCGGTTTGAACGCCAATGTCGCACTCTTCACCGCCGGGGCCGGCACCCTGCTCTTCCAGGTCATCACCCGCGGCAAGGTCCCGGTCTTTCTTGCCTCGAGCTTTGCTTTCATCGCGCCCATTATCTATGGCGTCGACAAGTGGGGCATCCCGGGAACCATGTGCGGCCTGCTGGCCGCCGGTTTGCTGTATGCCATTTTCGCCCTCGCCATTCGCATTTTCGGCTCCGACATCCTGCACCGCATTCTGCCGCCGATCGTCACCGGACCGGTGATCATGGTCATCGGCCTGGTGCTCGCCCCGGTGGCGGTCCACATGGCCTCCGGCCGTACCGGCGACGGATCGGCCTGGCTGGTACCGCAGACCAGCGCCTACATTATCGCCGGGACAGCCCTGCTGGTCACCATCATGGTCTCGCTGCTGGGCCGGGGGATGTTCAAACTGGTGCCCATCCTGTGCGGGATTACCGCCGGCTACCTGACCGCGGTTGTCCTCGACATGGCCGGCATTTCAGCCTCCATCCAGGCATCCTTCGACCCCGGGCCCCTGAAGAACTGGACCGCGCCGACCCTGGTGTCGATGCAGAAGGTCGCGTCATCCCCCTGGTTCGCGGTCCCCAACTTCAGCCTGCCGACCTGGAACCTGGAAGCGATCCTGTTCATCGTCCCGGTCGCCATCGCCCCGGCCATTGAGCACTTCGGCGATGTTCTGGCCATCGGCGGCATCACCGGCAAGGACTATGTCGACGATCCCGGCATTCACAAGACCCTGCTCGGCGACGGCCTCGCCACCAGCCTCGCCGCTATGCTCGGCGGCCCGCCCAACACCACCTATTCCGAGGTCTCGGGTGCGGTCGCCCTGACGCGTTCCTTCAACCCGGCCATCATGACCTGGGCGGCGGTCAGCGCCATCCTGCTCGCCTTCGTCGGCAAACTTGGCGGATTCCTCGCCTCGATTCCGGTTCCGGTCATGGGCGGCATCATGGTGCTGCTGTTCGGCGCCATCACCGTCATCGGCATCAACACCCTGGTCCGGGCCGGCACCGACCTGATGGAACCCCGCAACCTGGCGATCGTCGCCATTATCCTGGTCTTCGGCATCGGCGGCATGAACTTCGACCTGAGCATCGTCAAGCTCGGCGGCATCGGCCTGGCCGGCATCGTCGGCGTCATCCTCAACCAGGTCCTGCCGAACGGCCGTTCGCACGAGCGGGTCGCGGAAGAGAACCGCGACTCCTGACCGGACCCGACAACCCGACCACAGTCAAACGAGCCCGACACCGCAGTGCCGGGCTCGTTTTTCATTTCAGACCTGCAGTAAACATGATCCCTCCACCTCGGATCGGCACCCTTAACAACTGGTATCGGCGCCCGCAAAGGCGTCAGATGCGAGGCGTGCGACAGACTCAAGGAACGAGGCGTAGCGGAAGCTACGTCGAGCGACGAGGGCCGAGCAGAACGAAGCAGATGGCGTCTTTGCGGGCGCCGATCAGCCGGTCATGGGGAGATAGCGGTACATAAACCCCGTCAACATGCTGAAAAGATCGAAGAAAAGCATCACCCCGACCACCATCAGCAGCAGACCGGTCCCAATCTCCACCAGTCGAATATGCTTGCGGAACTTGTTGAAGAAAGACAGGAAGCTGTGAAACAGCAGCCCGGAAATCAGAAACGGCACACCGAGCCCCATGGAGTACATGGTCAGCAGAAAAACTCCCCGTCCGGTTCCACCGGTGGTCCCTGCCGCCATGGCGAGAATAGCGCCGAGAATCGGTCCGATGCAGGGCGTCCAGCCGGCAGCGAAGGCGATGCCGACCAGGAAGGTGCCGACAAACCCGGTCGGCTTGCGCTGGATCTGCACCCGTTTTTCCCCGAGCAGAATACCGAAGTGAAACAGACCGGTCAGGTGGATGCCGAAAAGGAAAATCAGCACCCCGCCGATTTTCTGCACCCAGAGAAGACCTTCGCGTAAATGGCTCTGAAAGGCACTGGACGCCAGTCCGGCGATGGCGCCAAGACTGATGAAAACAGCCGAAAAACCGAGAATAAAGACCAGCGAATGCAGCAGAATCGTCATCCGCACCTTGGCGCTGGGATGAGCCTCCTGGATCTGGCCGAAGGAGAGTCCGGTAATATACGTGATATAGGACGGAATCAGCGGCAGCACGCAGGGGGAAAAGAAGGACAAAATCCCCGCTGAAAAGGCAATCCAAATCGTAAGGTCGCCACTGGAGGTCATGGGTCAGTTCCCGATCAGCTTGGAAAATTTTTCCAGCGTCTGCTTGTCGGACCAGTCACGTCCGCCGATAATATGCTCCAGCACCTTGCCGTCCTTGCCGACTACGAAGGTTTCCGGAAAACGGAAAACACCGTAGCTGCTCTGCACATCCCCTTCGGGATCCATCAGCACCGGAAAGGTGTGCGGGTGCTTCTTCAGAAACTTCGGCAGGATATCCTTGCCGTCAGCCTCGACATTGATGGCGAGGATTTCCAGTCCCTTCTTGTGCAGCCGCGCATAGAGCCGCTCCATGGAGGGCATCTCGGCCTTGCAGGGCGGACACCAGGTCGCCCAGAAGTTCACCAGGACGATCTTGCCGCGCAGGTCGGCCAGGCGGACACGGCCGCCGCCGACCCGTTCAAGGTCAACCGCCGGCGCCTGCTGACCGACCAGGACGGCTCCTCCCGGCGCGCTTTGCGGCCGAGAGCTTCCAGCCAGAGCCCCCGCGGGCAAGCCCAGAACCATACACAGAAAAAAAGAAATCAAGACGCGCGGCATGAAAAATCCTTTCCGAATCAACAGGAACACAACCGGTCCTTTTTAGCCGTGCCCCGAACAAAAGTCAAGGCGGCTGACGGTCGGGTCAGGGCAGATCAATATAGTACCCCTGATTGCCGCGGACGACCAGAAACTGCACCGGCAGACGCCCGAACTGTTCTTTCATCACCCGCACATAATCGTCCAGATTTTTCACTTTCTCTCCGGCGACCTCGACCACCAGGTCTCCATGCCGCATACCGACCCGGTCCGCCGGTCCGTCATCGACAAGATCGGCAACCAGCAACCGCCCCTTGCGTTCTTCAACCGTGAAACCGAAGGTCTGCGAGGCATACTGCAACGCGTAGCCCGTCGGGAAGGCGGTCAGTTCAATGTCCTGCAGGTGTTCTTTCATTCCACGCAGATAGGTCATCTCCAGGCGGTTTCCGGGGGCATACGAACTGAGGATGTTGAGCAGTTCCCCCGGGGTTTCGACCGGAACATCATCGAGAGAGAGAATCACATCCGCCAATTCCAGTCCTGCCTTGTCGGCAGGGGAACCGGGAACAATTTCTGTCACCAGCACCCCGCCGTAACCACGAGCGGCGGCAAACCGGTCACCAGTCCGCCCGGGAATCACGCCGAGAAAACTGCGCCGCACCCGGCCATAGGTCTTCAAATCCCCCAGTACCCGGCGAATGATATCGACGGGAATGGAAAAACCTATCCCCTGGGCCTGTTTGGCGATGGCGGTATTGATGCCGATGAGCTTGCCGTCGAGATTGATCAACGGCCCACCGGAATTCCCGGGATTGATCAACGCATCGGTCTGGATGAAGACCGCCATGAAGTCCTCGCTCAGGGTCAGGGCCCGCAGGGGCCCGCTGACGACTCCGGTGGTGATGGAACTGCCGAGACCGAGAGGATTGCCGATGGCGATAACCGTCTCGCCGACCATCAGATCATCCGAGGTGCCGAGGGGCAGAAAAGGATAGGCCTTGCGCCCCTGCCGGGGAATCCGCACCAGCGCCAGGTCGAGGCGCTCATCCTTGCCGACCAGTTTGGCCTCGATCTCTTTGGTCCTGCCCTGCAGGGCAACAAAGATCCTCGAAGCCCGATTGATGACATGGGCATTGGTCAGAATCAGGCCGCTGCCATCGATCAGAACCCCGGAACCAAGCGCCTGGGTGGTATAACTGCGCGGCACGGCAAACCCGCGGAAAAACTCATCAAACAGGGAACCGCCAAAGCCGAAGAACGGCGAGCGATGACGCTCGACAATCTGCTCGGTACGAATATTCACCACCGCCGGTCCGGCCTTTTCAACGGCCGTCACAACCGGCGTCCGACGCTGGGCCTGCGAAGCGAAAACCGGGACGGTCAACAGCCCCGACAGAACGATAATCAGCAGCAAACAAAACCGATACATGAGAAAAAACTCCGGAAAACCTGATTGTCCGCCGCCCGCACCGGGGCAGGAGTCAACCACCATCTCACATCCTTATTGATGCTTTCGCAAGAAAGCAAACATGTTGTTGGCTAAGCAAAAAGCGCCGGCAGCAAGGCGCGCGTTTATCGAGCAATGAGGCGTACTTACGTACGTCGAAGCAGCGAGACAAGCGCAGTAACGCAGTTGCTGGTGAGTTTTTGCGACGCCATCCTTATTTAATCCCGAACTTCTCCATCCGGTACAGAAGAACATGCCGGGGGATACTGAGGAATCGGGCCGCCCTCGACTGGTTTCCCCCGCATCGCTCAAGGGCCAGCATCACTGCTTCCTTTTCCAGCTGTTCGAGGGGATAGCCCTCCTCCGGCAACTGCAGCACGTTTCCCGATACAGGGCTGTCAGGGTGGAGAATGGCGGGAGGGAGATCATCGACCCCGAGACTCTCACCACGTCGCAGGACCAGCATCCGCTCGATGCTGTTTTCAAGCTCCCTGACATTGCCGGGCCAACGGTACGCCCTGAACCGATCGAGAACTTCCGGATCGATATCAACCTCCTGGCCGCCGGCATAGCGCGCGACAAAGTGTCTTGCCAGCAGGGCGATATCTTCCGGACGCCGTCGCAGAGCGGGCAGCTGGATCGGAATCACGGCCAGGCGGTAATAGAGATCCTCCCGAAAACGGCCTTCGGCGATAGCCGTCTGCAGGTCGAGATTGGTGGCGGCGATCACCCGCACATCGATTTTGCGCGCCACGCCGCCGACCGGTTCGACTTCCATTTCCTGCAACACCCGCAGCAGCTTCGGCTGCAGATCAAGAGGCAGGTCGCCAACCTCATCCAGAAAGATGGTCCCGCCGTCGGCCTGGATGAATTTCCCCTGGCGATCCTTGACCGCTCCGGTAAAGGCCCCTTTGAGATGGCCGAAAAGTTCACTCTCCAGCAGTTCAGAAGGAATGGCGGCGCAGTTGACCGGGATGAAAGGCTCATGAGCCCGACCACTCCCCTGGTGGATGGCGCGGGCGACCAGTTCCTTGCCGGTGCCGCTTTCGCCCAGCAGCAGGACGCTCGCCTCACTGGCGGCGACCCGGGAAATCATCCGCTTGACCTCCTGCATCGACTCGGAAACACCGATCAGGCTGTCCAGCGCCTGCTGGCCGCGCAACTCTTCGCGCAACCGGCGGTTGTCTTTTTCCAGGCCGCGGAAGGTGAGCGCCCGTTCCACGCAGAGCAGCAGGGCGTCACGGGAGAAGGGCTTGGTGAGATAGTCATGCGCTCCGGCGCGCATCGCTTCCACCGCCTTCTCCACCGTACCGAAGGCGGTCACCATGATCACCATGGTTTCCGGAGCCTCGGCACGGATCGCGGCCAGCAGATCATCGCCGGAGATGCCGGGCATCTGCACATCACTGATCACCAGGGTCGGCTGCAGCTGGCGAAACAATTCCAGCCCGCGGTGACCGTCCTCGGCGGTGGCAACCCGATAACCGGCCTGGGAAAGCTGAAATTCAATGACCCGCCGGAGGGAATCATCATCATCAACAACCAGGATCTGTGACATCACCTACTCCATCGATTCGGAACAGGGCAGAGAAAGAGTAAAAGTCGCACCCCGCCCCGGTTCACTGTTGACATCAATCCGGCCGCCATGACCACGGACAATCCGGCCGGAAATCGCCAGGCCGAGACCGGTCCCTTCACGCCGGGTGGTGAAAAACGGATCGAAAATCCGGTTCTGCATGTCCGCGGAAATCCCCTGGCCACTGTCGCTGACGGCGATAAAGAGCTGATTGCCCTTCTGCCCGGTTGTCACCCGAAGTATACCGCCGTCCGGCATCGCCTGCATCGCGTTGAGGACCAGGTTGAGCAACGCCTGCTTCAACTGTTCGGCATTCCCCCGGCAACTGGGGATGCTCGCCTTGTCCACCTGCAGCTCGGTTCGGCTTTTCTGCAGCATCCGTCCGGACAGGGCGAGAACCTCGTCAACCATCTGGTTCAGATCAACCCGGCCCGCCTCGATTTTGCCCGGACGGGCAAAATCGAGAAAATCCTGCACCACCTGGTTCAAACGGTCAACTTCCTTGATCAGGATAGCGGCAAATTCCTGATGGGGACTGTCATCCGGGATACCATCGCGCAGAATTTCGGCCGTGCCGCGAATCGATCCGAGGGGGTTGCGGATTTCATGGGCCAGCCCGGCGGACAGTTCACCCAACGCCGAAAGTCGGTCGGCACGACGCAACTGCTCTTCAACCTCCAGCAGTTGATCGGCCTGCTCACGCAACCGGGAATAGCTTTCTTCGAGTCGTTCAGCCGTTTTGCGGTAACGCATCGACTGGGCCTGTTCACGGGCACTGAGAACTCCGGTCAACAGGCCGATGGCATTATAGAGCAGGATTTCCAGGTACTGCTCCAGGTTGGTTGCCGGATGATGCCCCCACTGGAAAATCACGTGTGGGGCGTACAGAATGGAAATCAACAGCGAGGTGGCGACCCCGCCGCGAATCGCATACCAGATTCCACCCAGCACGATCGGCAGGTAATAAAGCCGACGATAGATGTCGTGAAACTCGTCCAGGTTGGTCGTGGTCAGGTAATGCAGGGCAGTGACCGCCCCAACCAGGGAAACCAGGATGCAAAGTCGCAACAGATGATTGGCACGCATGATCGGATTGTTCCCGATGAACCTCTAAAGTGCAAGTATTTTCGGCCCGTTTGCCAAAAATACGGGGGCAAAAGATGTGGACCTGCCACCCGCGTTCGAGTTATATTGCGCCGCGGAGCGCCTCATGCAACTGTTTATCGATATCATAAATATTGTCCTGCCGGTCTTCCTGGTTATTGCCCTCGGTTTCTTCCTGCGGCGCATCGAACTCATCGATGCGCCGTTCCTCGCCACCGTCAATAGGCTGGTCTATTATGTCTGCCTGCCACTGCTGCTCTTCTATAAAATCGGCACGGCTGACTTTTTCGCCAACTTCAATCCGGTCCTGGTCCTCGGTTGCATGGCGGTGGCGGTGGTGCTGTTTTGCGTCACTTATCTCGCCAGCGGCATCATCGGACTGCCGGCGGCGGCCCGTGGTGTTTTCAGCCAGGGGGCCTGCCGCGGCAATCTCGCCTACATGGGACTGGCGATGGTCCTCAATGCCTATGGTGAAAACGGTCTGACCCGGGCCGGAATCCTGATGGGATTCCTGGTCCCGCTTTACAATCTCGGCTCCATCACCGTCCTCACCCTGCCGCATCGCAACAATGGCGGGGGACTCAGCCTGAAATCCTGGCTGAAACAGATCCTGCTCAACCCGTTGATTATCGCTTCCGCGGCCGGTATTCTCTGGAGCCTGGCCGAACTGCCCCTGCCGCGGCTGCTCGTCAGCACCCTGCACATCGCGACCGGCATGACCCTGCCCCTGGCGCTGATGGCCATCGGCGGATCCTTTTCCCTGCGGCGCCTGCGCGGCGACATCCGCCTGGCGAGCATGGCCGGCCTGGTCAAGTTGCTGCTGATGCCGGCACTCACCGCCCTGGTGCTGATTTCCCTGGGTATCCGCGGACTTGACCTGGCCGTCGGCCTGCTCCTGGCGGGCGCCCCGGCCGCCACCGCCAACTTCATCATGGCCGCGGAGTTGAAGGGAGACGCGGAACTGGCCGGCACCATTGTCATGCACACCACCCTGCTGTCGATGTTCAGCTACACCCTGATGCTGATCATCCTGCACGCCTGCGGCCTGTAGTAACAGGCTGATGAAAAACGTCCATCTGCGGCGTTGTCCTTGCATCTGGACATTTTGGCTCAGCCGGGGGAGCCCGACGTTTTCAATCCCCGGCCAGAAGCTCGAAAAAGGATCAACCATGACCAGCGATCAATTTGAAATCGGGAATCTTTTTCGCATTGTCAAGCCCGGCCTTCCCACCCCGGCTGACCATCGTATCAAGCTGATCATCGACAAGGGGGCCTTCGGGTCGGGTGAACACGAAACCACGGCCAGTTGCCTCGAAATGATGGAAAGGATGCCCGAAATCAACGGCAGTCGGCTGCTCGATCTCGGCAGCGGAACCGGCATCCTGGCCATCGGCGCGCTGAAACTCGGTGCCGACGAAGCGGTCTGCGTCGACATCAGTCCGGGGGCGATACGGACCTGTGAGCATAACTGTGACCTCAACGACCTGCGGACACGGGTCCGCCTCGTTACCGGGACGCTCGCAAGCCTCAAAGGTGAAGTTTTCGACCTGGTGGTGGCCAATATCTACGGCGACCTGCTGCTCGATCTCGCCGACCAACTGGTGGCAGGAGTCAAGCCCGGAGGACACCTGCTGCTGTCGGGAATCCTCTGGGAATACAACTTTGATGTCCGCCAGGCCTATCAACGACTCGGCTGCGAACTGGTTGAAAACAGGATGCTGAAAGAATTTTCCACCCTGAGACTGAAACGCGGAGATTGACAGCCGGCTGAAGAATCCGGTGTCACGATCCGCTAGCCGGATTTGCTTCCATCGAGCAGCCTGCGGATACCGTCGAGAAGTTCCAGGGGCGCAACCGGCTTGAAAATAATATCAACCTCCCCTTCTTCAATCCCGTGATCCTCCAGTGCGTCGAACGTGTAACCACTGGTAAAGAGGATCCTGACTGCGGGATCATGTTTGCGAATTTCCTGAAAGAGTTCCAGCCCCGTCATCCGCGGCATGATGATATCGGTCAAAACCAGGTCAATTTCACTTCCCCGCTGCCGGTAGAGATCCAGCGCTTCCTGTCCATCCGCGGCAACCAGAACCTTGTACCCAACCTCTTCCAGAACCGCCCTGGAAACCTGCCGCACGGCATCGTCATCTTCAACCACCAGTATCAACTCGGAACCACCGACCGGCAGCAACCGGGCCGTCTCTTCCGCCGCCGTCCCGTCATGCTCGGTCAACGGCAGGTAAATACTGAAGACCGTTCCTTTGCCTGGCTTGCTTTCAACCCGGATATGCCCGTGATGCTGCTTGATAATCCCGTAACTGATGGAAAGCCCGAGACCGGTCCCGCGACCCACCTGCTTGGTGGTGAAAAAGGGGTCGAAGATCCGATCAACGATCTCTTCCGGAATCCCTTCTCCGTTATCTGAAACCGTCAGTCGTACATAATTGCTGGGCGCACCGAAGCCCTGCTGCCGGACAAAAGACTCATCGATGACAAGAGCTTCACTGCGAATTTCCAATCGCCCGCCTGACGGCATGGCATCCCTGGCATTGGTCGCCATATTGACCAGCACCTGCTCCAGTTGCGGCTGATCGGCAAGAACCATCAGCGTCTCTTCACAGAGCCGCGTGGCAAACTCGATGGTTTCGGGCAGCACCCGTCGGAGCATGGTTTCGATGCCGCAAATCGCCTGGTTGATATCGATCGCCTTCGGCTTGGCCACCTGCTTGCGGCTGTAGGTCAACAGTGAATAGGTCAGGTTGGCGGCTTTCTCCGTCGTATCGAGTATCTGGTTGACGATCACGCCCATCTCGCTGTCACGGGCCAACTTCAACTGCAGAATGCTGGCATACCCCATGATGGCGGTAAGAATATTGTTGAAATCATGGGCAATGCCCCCCGTCAGGGTCCCCAGGGCCTCGACCTTCTGAGCATGACGCAGCTGTTCCTGCAGTTTCTGGTGCTCGGTGATATCGAGAATCGCGCCGACAATACCGTAGGGGGTTCCATCCTCACGCATAATGACCGCTTTGTGAATGATCACTCCGTGGCGACAGCCGTCGGCATAACGGACTTCGGTGTGGTAGACCTGGGTCTCTCCGGAGCGCAGCAATTCCAGGTCGGCCTCTTCATAGACCCGTGCCAGGTCTTCCGGGGCGATGTCGTACATGTTCTTGCCGACGATTGCCGATTTCGGCAGAGCAAGGATGTCGCGGGCGAAGTAATCATTGCAGCCCTGATAAATCAGCTCGGTATCCTTGTAGTAGATGGGAATCGGAATCGTGTCGATCAGGCGCTGCATCAACGCGTCATGCTGGCGCAGGGTCATCTCCGTCTGGCGGCGGGAAATGCCGATGGCAAGGATATCGGCTGCGCCGGAGAGAAAGGCCTCTGACAACACATCCCGCGGCCGACCGGTCGGCAGGTAGACCGTCAGGACTCCAAGCAGTTCGTCGCCGGCCAGCAGGGGCAGGACATTCTGGTCCTGTTTCGGGTTGTTCAGCAGGCGGGCAAAGGGTTCCTCAAGCTGTTCGCCGAAATAGGCACGGCATTCAGCGGCAACCTTGCCGCAGAGATGTTCGCCGAACCGAACCCGGGTACAGACATCGCGTTGTTCCGCCGTGAAATGATAATCAGCCGCCAAAAACATTTCCCGACCGTCACCGGTACAGAGAAAAATCCCCCCCTGAGGCAACAGTCCGAGCCAGGGCGCGAGGACAATCTGCCGCAAGGACTGTTGCAGAAACTCCTGCAGGGAGATCGGCTCCAGCGCCAGCCGCAGCAGAGCGTTGCGAATTTCCTCTTCGCTCGCCTTGCGTTCCAGCAATTCGGCCTGTTGTCGTTCGGCGGTGATATCATGACCGATGCTGAGGATCTCCCGCACCTGTCCAGTATCATCCTCGATGACCTTGTTGGTCCAGGCGATCCAGACCCTGCTGCCGTCACGACAGAGATTCTGATTGACGTTATAGCGGTAGTCCTCGGGACGCAGCAGCAGCTGTTCCAGCATGCGTTTGAGGTTTCGTCCCGAATCATCTGTCACCGGGACGAAGGTTTCCCAGGCCGGACGACCGAGAACCTCCTGGCGGTCGAAACCGAGCAACCGTTCGGCAAATTCATTGAAAAAGGTGACCCGTCCCTGCGGGTCAAGGCGCAGGATCACGCTGTTGGCGTTTTCAACCAGTTCCCGGTAGCGGCTTTCACTGCGGGTCAGGGCCTCTTCAGCCCGCCTGCGCTCCTGCTCCCGGGCAAAAACCCCGAGGGCATAGGAGGTATTCTGAGCCATCTCCTCGAACAGTCCGAGCGTGCCCCCGTGAAAATAGCCGGGCGTCCCGGCATAGACAACCAGAATCCCTTCCATCTCGTCGCCACGCCGCGACAAGGGGAATGCCGCCAGGGAAAAAAGTCGGTAGTGTTTCAGGATGTCCCGCCAGGGAAGAAATCCCGGTTCATCGAGCAGGCTGTCGATCACCAGCGGACGGTTTTC
This sequence comes from Geothermobacter hydrogeniphilus, assembly GCF_002093115.1. Taxonomy (NCBI): domain Bacteria; kingdom Pseudomonadati; phylum Thermodesulfobacteriota; class Desulfuromonadia; order Desulfuromonadales; family Geothermobacteraceae; genus Geothermobacter; species Geothermobacter hydrogeniphilus. The sequence goes on from NZ_NAAD01000011.1 coordinate 73,547, forward strand.
AATCGATGTCAGGCTGCCCGGGACCGGCTCGGAACAATCAATGTCGAGAAAAAAATCATGGATGGCCGCCAGGGCCTCTCCCGCCCAGGCCAGAGGTTCTATCCGGGTTGAGCCGTCCTGGCGGAAACCGATCCAGGCCAGGGGGATCTCTTCCTGACCGGCCGCGATTTCACAGATCGTCTGCAGCAGGGCACCCTCATCACGGGCGTGCAGCAGGGCATGGTTGACACGGGACAGAACGGCATAGAGATTCTTCAGCCGCAGCAGCTCACGCGAGGCCTCCTCATGAGCGGTGATATCCCGCCCTTCGGCAATCAGGTAACCGACCTCGCCGTTGGAATCGAAGACCGGATTGAGGGAAAAATCGATGTAATGACGCTGCCCCTGACCGTCGACATGACTGGTTTCAAAACGAACGAATTCCCCCTGGCAGGCAGCCCGGATTCCTTCCCGCAGTCGATGCTGCTCTACCGGGGAATGGGACCACCAGGGGGTTTCAACGAAAGGAAGACCGACCACGTCGGCAAGTTCGGCACCGACAAGCCTCAAGGCCGAGGAATTGGCGTCGGTGAGAATACCGTCACAACTTATCGTTCCGGAGAGTTGAAAGGTGCCGTTGAACAGAGCGTGATAACGACGCTCTTTTTCTTCGAGTTCCCGCAGCCGCTGCTGAAGGTCGGGAGAAACTGACTCTGACGGCGGAGTCGAACTCAACGGATTCCCTCTACTTCGAAAACCTGCCTCCGGCACCGGGGACGGCGACAGGTCGAATGACACCCGTGGACTCCGGGCAGGGGCCAGCTGACATCGCGGTTCCTGTATATTGTGGAATCAGTGAACCACGGCTTCCGGATATTAGCAAAAAAAGCATGGTCCCGCAAAAAGAGTTTCCCTACCATCTGTCCTTTTCGCTAGCATAGTCTGGATATTCTGAACAATCTCCACTCCGACCGATCCGCAGACAGGAGGCACCACCATGCTTCGGCAACTGAATCCGATTGAAATCCGCGTTCTCGGCTGCCTGGCCGAAAAAGAACTCGCCACTCCCGACTACTATCCCTTGAGCCTCAACGCTCTGGTCAATGCCTGCAACCAGAAATCAAACCGCGATCCCCTCATGCAGTTGAACGAAGAGGATGTCGCCGAAGCGATCGAAACCCTGCGTCCGCTCGGACTGGTGATTCTCTCAGGCGACGGCGGCCGAGTCGCCAAATACGCCCACAATCTGGACGGCAAATTCAACCTGGTTCCGGCAGAACTGGCCATCCTGACAGAGCTGCTGTTGCGCGGAGCCCAGACGCCGGGCGAACTGCGACAACGGGCGAGCCGCATGCACTCTTTCACCACGCTGGCGGAAATCGAGGTGGTTATCAACGAATTGCTCGATCGGGAAGCTCCCCTGCTGACGCGTCTGCCGCGACAACCGGGGCGAAAAGAACAACGACTGACGCAGCTGCTGGCGGGGAAGCCGGACATCGAAGCCGAACCGACAACCGACGCGCCTGCCGTTCTGCAGGCACGTGACAGCCGGCAACGGATCGACAACCTTGAGCAGCAACTTGCCGACCTGCGCCGGGAGCTGGATGAGTTGAAGAATGATTTTACGGCATTTCGCCGGCAGTTTGAATAACCTGAAGCCGTACATTCAAGGCGACAGGGGGCAACACGCGGCGTGGCCGACAGAACTCACTTCTGCGTCAGGACCGCGGAGCTGAGATTGAAATAAGCGACCTTGAATCCATCCGGTTCATCGGCCAGATTCAGGGTCAGTATCGCATCCCCTTTACGGTAACGGGCCTTCACCGTATACCTTACCTGGGTCTGGTTTCCCCCACCGGCTGTCGGCAGGGAATCAGTCTGGACAAAAACCGGCTCTTCCATCGACTGCAGTTCGCCCATCTGGGAAAAAATCTCGATAATCCGGGAAAACTTCTCCGGGCTGAGGGACGCCAGGGTCTGCTCGGTCATCAGGCCGCGGATGGTATCGGGATCCCACTGCGAAATCTCGGGAACAACTTTTTTCACGTAAGGGACAGCCTCGACGGCATACTTGCTGACCTGATGCTGCTTGTAGACTTTGACCCCAACGATACCGCTGACAACGGCGACAACCCAGACAAGCAGGAAAATAATCAGTTTTTTCAAGGAACTTTACTCCGAAAAAAGGGGCGCCAGGCCCGAATAAGTCTCGATACGGCGCGCCGTCCGGCAGCCCGATCTTCTTTATCGGCTCAGCATAACATGAATCGCCCCCCTATCGGTCCAGGAAATCATCCCCGACAGATTCGTTATCATTCAGCACAGACCCCATCGCCGTTGATGAATGCCGGTGTGGTGGCTTCGGCAATGTTGCTGAATTCACCGAATGATCTGATTTCAGGAGGTCCCGAATCATCAGTGCGCCAGGCACGCAACTGGTATCGGTAGGTGCTTTCCGGCTCAATCGCGAGCGTATCGGTGAAATTCGAGACCCCCGCCGGCAGTTCGGCGATCGGCACGAAGCGGCCGGTCAGACTCTGCTTGTAAAGCAGGAAACCATCTTCGTCTCCCCCCGGCGGCGTCCAGTCAAGACGAATCATCCGGGAATTGACCGGCGTCGCCGACAGGTCCATGATCCCGCCGGGGTCGGTCCGCACCAGGGCCTCCCCGCTCGGTCCGCTCTGCCAGGCACCGCAGGTCGACGGTTTGGTCGCCCGCACCCGGTAACGATAGTCCTGCGACGCGGCTGCCGATCCGTCAAGATACTGCCGGGAACCGGCCGTAACCGTTGCAACGACACTGTATGAGGGGCAGCTGGATTCGAGGCAACGTTCGATGATGAACGACGCGTCCTCGTCGGCATTCCAGTCCCATGTCAACTGCACACTCCCTGCCGTTGTCGCAGCACTCAGACCGGAAGGTGCCTGTGGAGTCGGAGTTGCGGCCCAGACATCCTCGCTGCTGTAACCACTCTGCCAAAGGGTGGTAAACGTGTAGCAGCTGCCGGTCGATTCTTCCGTGCCGAGGCTGACGACGGCATCGTCAACCGCGGAACGAACCTGCAGACTGTGAATCACCACATCATGAGATGCCTGATGAACAGCCAGTCGCAGGGTTGCATCCTGGTTGTGAACGGCATCCAGCGAGGTGTCCATGAGCTGTGTCCATGCCTGGTCGGAGCTGTTGCGCACCAGGTAACGACTGCCGCCCGCCGGATTCAACACGATACGCAACTGGTAATCGGTATAGGCGTAGTTGAAGAGCGGGTTGGGGTATTTGATCCCGCTGCCGTTGTAAATAACAAGCCGTCCGTTGTTAAAATGAAAGCCGCTCGCCAGGCTGGAATAATAATAGCTGGTGGTCTGGTCCTTCTCCCAGCCGAAGGCAAAGTAGTTGAGACCGTCACTATCACCCGGCAGAGTCAGTTCGGCATAGAGTTCAAGCCCTGCCGAACGCTGGAATGTGGCCGTGGAGATCAGGGCCGACGACCAGGCATAGCTCGCCTGCAGATCGTAGAGATGCAGACCGTTGTCAGCTTCAAGATAGTTGTTGGCATCGAGTTCCACCCAGTCGGCGGGGTTGAGAAGCTGCCCGGTGAAATCCTCACGATAGAAAACGAATCGGTCTCGGCGCCCGGCGTCGACGGCGTTCGGATTCCCGTAATAGAGGTCGATAGCGGCATTGTTGCCGGTTTCAAGCAGCACCCTGGCCACCGCGTCGGTCTGCCCCGGCCGCAGAACTTCGACAATCCAGTAGGCCAGTTCCCGCCGCGCGGTCCGGTCATAAAAACGCAGGTCGGCAAAATCGCTGCGCATGTCACTGTCGTAGGGAACCGCAAGCTCGACCACCGAACCGGGGACGAAGGCATCAAACGTGAGCGGGACGCGTCGACTCCAACACCCCCCGGCGGCAGCTGACAACCCCTCGCCGAGAGACTTGAGCCGATAACTGTAACTCGCCCCGGCGCAGGCCGTGTCATCGGTAAAACCGGTGGCGCCGATGACCGCTGTTCCAACCGGAACAAAGCTGTCCTGGCAGGGATGGCCGCTGCAGCGCTCCACCAGGGTACCGGTAGCGGTCGGAGCATTGTTGTCCCAGGCCAGGTCGATCCGCGTGGTATTGATGGGGATTGCGCTGACCAGCTTCGGTGGCTGAATGGACGCGGCAATTTCAATCGGTCCCTGATAGCCGGTCTGCCAGCCTCCGTTGCAGACGGCCGCCTTGACCGCCTTGACCCGGTAGTTGTAGGTGCTGCCGGGTTCGAGTTCATCGTCCCGATAGCTGAGCACCGTCGCTGATGAGGTCAGGTCGGCGATGGGGGCGAAGTTACTGCAGCCCACCCCGATGCATCGTTCAATGACAAATTTATCTTCATCCTGATTGGTATCATTCCAGCCGAGATCGACCTCCACCTCAGAAATTCGGACCGCGGAAAAACCGGTCAGCTCGGCAACCGCCGCGGTCGTGGTTTCAAGATAGACCCACCCGGTATCCCAAAGCGGCTGCCCACTGCTGCGCCGGGCCCGCAGCCGGTAGCTGTAGGTTTGACCGGGGCAGAGGCTCGCGTCGCTGTACGCTTCGCTGTCCGGCACCAGGGTGACATCCAGGGCGGTAAAATTGGCATCGAGCGATCCGCAGCCGGCCAGGCTGCCGTCACAGCGCTGCAACTGGTATTCAGTTTCGGAACCACTCTTGTCCTGCCAGGTGAGATCGACCCAGGTGGTTCCTCCGGCGGCGACCGCAAACTGGTCCGGCAGCGGCGGGGCCAGGGTTGCGGCTGTCGCATCGCTCGCCTTGCTCCAGCCGCAGCCGCCGGCGACGCTCTTGGCGGCCGTCAACCGGTAGGCGTAGTCGGTAGCCGGGTCAAGCCCGGTATCGAAGAAGCGGTAGGGAGGCTGATTGAAAAACTGGCGCAATTCAGCCGCATCCAGAGACCGGTCGTAAATGGCGACTTCATCGATCCGACCGACAAAAAAGGTGCCGGTCGCGTTGGCGCGCTTGCCGATGACCAGCGCCGCGCTGGATCCATCGTAGCCGATCAGCGTGGTGCTGAACTGATCTTCGGCCGCCACCCCGTCATTTTTCATCAGCGTGCAACCGACACCGGGCGTGAAGGTTACACTGAGCAGTTGCCATTGGTTGAGATCGACCGCCACCCCGGTCGAACGTCGCCCTTCTCCGGTGTCGATGTACCAGACACCGTTGCGATGGCTGAGCCCCCAGTCATAACCGCCGTTCTCGCTGCTGAACAGATATCGATAGTAGTTGTCGCTGACGGTCGGATAGGCCCAGACGCTGACGGTCGCTCCGCCGCCGGTCGCGGTCTGATCAAGCAGCAACGGTGTCTGCACGCTGCTGCTGCCGTTGAAACTGCCGGCCCGGTCGAAGCGACCGGCGACAGTGGTTGCCGTTCCGGCCCGGCTGCCGTGATTGCCGTTGCCGGAAGCGTCGAGGATCTCTCCGGCACTGCCGTTCCAGTCCGGTTCATCCATGTGAAGCAGCAACCGGGCACCGCTGAAACGCCCGATCTCGGTTGGAGAGGCACAATTGAAACCGGTTCCGACGCAGCGTTGCAGCAGATATTCATCGCTATCACCCTCGCCCCCATCCCAGGCCAGTGAAATCTCCGATTCGGAAAGCCCGGCGGCGGCAAAATTCAAGGGGGGAGCGATCGTCAACGCCTGCCGCTCTGCCGTCATCCAGCCGCTCTGCCAGATCGGGGCGCTGTCCCGTTCGGAACGCAGGCGATAGGTATAGGCGCTCTCGGCACAGACCGTCAGATCGGAATAGTTCAAACTGCCCCCGGGCAGGGTGACCGACGGACTGAAATCGGAGAATTCTGCATCCTCGTCACAGGCGCTGCCGAGACCGCTGCAGCGTTCAAGGGTCAGCAGCGTCTCGGTGGTGGTCGCCAGGGACCAGTTCAGATCGACCCTGGTGGTTCCGACCGAGTTGGCTGTCAAGCCGACGGGAGCGGACACCGGATCAGTGCTGACCGGCGTCGCAATTTCAACCAGGGGGCCCGACGAAGCGCAACTGTCACTACGCAGGGCCCGCACATTGAAACTGTATTCACTTGCCGGATCAAAGGTGCCGAGAGTCAGAGAATAGTTATGGAGATAACGATCCTGCACCTCCTGCGCGCTGAGCGGGCGCTGATAAACGACGACCTCGTCAATGCGACCCTCGAAATGATAACCGCTGTAGGTACTCGACGCGCGCCGTCCGATCACCAGATCACTGGTGCTGGCGTCAAAACCGATATTGGTGGTGGTGAAGACATCCGCGGGACTCAAACCGCCGTTTTTATAAACCCGTACCCCGCTCTGCGGATCGAAGGTGACCACCAGCTGCTGCCACTGGTCGAAATCGACCTTCAGCCCGGTGCTGTAGCTGCTATTGCCGGTAAACACCATCCAGTTGTTCAGGGATTGAACCAGCGACCAGTCATAACCGCCGTTCTCGGTACTGATCACATGGCGCTGGCTGTTGTCGCGCCGGGTCGGATAGACCCAGACTTCGAAACTGGCCCCGGGACCGGAGGCACTCTGATCGAGGTGCAGCGGTGTCTGCAGGTAATCATCATTGCCGTCAAAAGCCCCTGCCCCGCCCGAATGCCCGCCGGCGGCAACATTGAGACCATTGTAGGAAGTCGCGTTCCGGGCATGCCCCGAAGAATCGAGGACATCGGCGGTGCCGTTGTTCCAGCCGGCCTCGTTCATCCGCAGCCAGAGCAGATCCCCTTCGGGCAGACCGCTGACGGTGCTGAGGGTGAAATCACTCGGCTGGCTGCAGCCGCCCGCGGTGGCGCACCAGCCGACCTCGAAACGATCGGCATCGGCCCACGGATAGGACCACTGCAGGCTGATCTCTCCCTCGGATACGCCTGTGACCGAGAGGGATGACGGGGCCGCCAGAGCCGGCACGTCAACTTCCACGGCCGCGCTCGGATCTGATTCTCCCCATCCGGGGGTCTGCAGTGCCGTCACCCGGTAGCGATAGGTCTGCCCGGAACAGGTCGTGGTATCGAGATAGGTGTCGTCCGCCGGACCGAGACTGTTGTCGAGAGTGATGAAACTGCCGCATCCCGACCCCTCACAACGCTCGACCTTGAAACCGGTCTGGGTTGTCGTCCGGCTGACCCAGCTGAGCCGAACCCGGCTGTCCCCCTCGACCTGTACCTGCAGATCGGGCGCCGGAGGCACCGTCCGAACCTCAAGGCCCGACGATGGCGCCGTCGGCCAATCGGCGGCACAGCTGCCGGCACGGTCGGCCCGCACCCGGTAGGTGTAATCGCGATTGACGTCGGTGCCGGAATCATTGAAACGGGCGAGTCCGTGCTGATACAGGGTTGCAGCCTCGGAAAGAGAGAGCGGCCGGTTGAAGACCGCCACCTCGTCGACCTGCCCGAGGAAACTCCGGCGCTGATAACGATCCAGAACCTCGGCAGCGGTCAAGGGCCGGTCAAAGACCGTCACCTCGTCAACCAGTCCCTTGTAATAGGCACTGTTGCTGCCGGCATCCCTGCCGATGGTGAAATAATTGGAAGTGCCGTAACCGATGGACTGCGGGGTTGAAGGGACGCCGTTCTTGTAGAAAATAACCCCCTTGTCGGGATCGAAAACCGCGACCAGGTGCTGCCAGCGGTTGAGATCGACCGTCCCGACATAGATCAGGCTGTTGCCGGTGGCGACCCGCCACTGATCATGGTACTGCAGGATTCCCCATTCATTGCTGTTGTTGTCCGTGCTGAGCAGGTGCCGCCAGCTGTAGCTTGAAGTATCGGTCGGATAGACCCAGGCCTCCATGGTCACCCCTGCGGAGGAGGCGGACTGATCGATCAGCAAAGGCGTGGAGACGTAATCATCGACCCCGTCGAACTGCCCGGCCCGACCGGAATGGCCGGCGGTGGTGTCTGCCCCACCATAGGAGGTCCCGTCAAGCCCTGCTCCGGAGCTGTCGATGACACCGGCGCTGCCGTCACTCCAGCCGGCTTCGTCCATGTGCAGCTGCAGCAGCGTCCCGGCGGGATTATCCTGATACCCGACCTGCAGCGGGGCGCTCGATGTGTCGAAACCGATGCCGGGATCACTGAACTGGTCACTGCCGTTCTTGAAGAAGCTGACCCCGCCCTGCGGATCAAAACTGGCCACCACCTGCTGCCAGGCACCGACATCAACGGCGATCCCGGTATCGATCGGTCCGGATTCTGCCCCGGTGTTCAATTGCCAGGTGGTGCCATCATGCAGCAGGCTCCAGTCATTACCGCCGTTATCGCTGTCGAACAGGAAAAACTGGCCACTGCCGGCATCCGGTTTGACCCAGGCGGCGAAGGCGGCACCCGAGGATGCTGATGACTGGTCGATGGTCAGCGGTGTACTGACCCGGCTGTCATTGGCGAAATTCCCCGACCGGCGGTAGCGGCCGTAGGGGACTGTGGCGGCGGCCACGGACCGGCCGTGGTTGCCGTTGCCGGAGGAATCGACCACCTCGCCGGCAAGACCGCTCCAGGCGCTCTCATCCATGCGGTAAAGAAGCTGCACGCCCGCCAGGGACGGAAGAGTGGCCAGGGGGGTGAAGGACGTGTCGGAGCAGTTGGCGGCGATATCGTCGCAGCGTTCAATCAGGAATTGCTCTTCGGCGGCGGTATTATCCTGCCAGGAAAACGCGACACCAGTCTCACTGACACGGTCGGCGGACAGCGCCGAAGGCGCCTGAGGGTGCTGCGGGGCGACTCCGGCGGTCCCGGTCGGCTGGCTGTAGGCGGTCGACCAGAGACCCGGTTTGCGGGCGAACACCCGGTAACGATAGACATCACCGGCACAGGCGGTGCTGTCAACATAACGACCCAGTCCGGTAAGGCTGTCGACAACTGTCGCGGCGTCAACGGTAAAGCTGGTCACGGTACTGAAATCGCAACCGCTGCCACTGCAGCGTTCGATCACGAACTCGTACCCGCTCGCCCCCGGGGTGTTGTCGACCCAGGTCAACAGGATATCCGATTCGTTCTGCAGAACGGCCGTGAGCTGCCCGGGAGCAACCGCGGCGGCGGTCTGCACCGACACATCGACCCAGCGCGAAGCGTCACCCGAAGTCGTGGTGCTGCGCAACCGGTAGCAGTAGCTGCTGCCGATGTTCAGTCCACTGTCAAAATAGCTTTCACTGCCCGCGGGCAGGTCGGCCAGTGCGACAAAGCTGCCGGGAGATTCACAATCACCGAGGGCCCGCTGCAGCTGGAAACCATCCTCGCCGGTAACGATATCGAACCAGTTGAGCTGAACTTCGGAATAGAGCTGGGTTGCCCGCAGGTCATCCGGAGCCTGCAGCACCGGACTGGGAAGACGAAAAACCAGCAGGTCGAGATCCCCGTTGCCGTTCAGGGTTGAACCGGCCACAAAGGTTTCCCCGACCCGGTTGGAGGTCACGGCAACCGGGGTATCATCCAGACCATCGGGGCTGTCATAACGGGTGGCGGCGACAACATCACCCAGGTGGTTCCACTGGACCGCCAGCATATCATCCCCGCCGCCACCGCTGACAGTGGCGATCAGGGTGAGGATGCCGCTGCGGTCGATACTCATGGCGGTCCCGATTTCGTCATCGGGAAGATCGAGACGGTGACGCCAGATCTCCCGGCCGCCGCCGGCACCATCACCCGCTGGATCGAGCCGTACCAGCAGCAGATCGTGGTTGCCGGGGGCGGTCAGTACGGTCCCCCCGAGCAGCAGCGCGCCATCGGCCGGGTCGATGGCGACTCCGACGGCGGCATCATAACCGGCGGCAGACCCGTACCACTGCTGCCACAGCAGTTGCGCACCGGCGACCCCGGTGCCGTCGGGCAGTCCGTCTCCTGCCCCGGAAAACTTGGCCAGATAGATATCGCCGTCACCGGCATTGCGTTCCGAGGTCGCGGCGACGTACAGATCACCGGCGGCATCGACCGCCAGATCCACCACCCGGTCACTGCCGGCGGCGGGGCCGTCAAGAACCGCCTGCCAGATCAGGCGCCCGTCGGTTCCGTCATAACAGAGCAGCAGCAGATCGTCACTGCTGCCGTTGAAACTTCGGCCGACGACGAAAATCCTGCCATCAGGCGCGAAGGCGACCGCCGCCGGAAAATCTTCTCCCCCACCATCCCAGGGCTGAGCGGCCCAGGCCCGATTGCCGTCGGGATCATATTTGAGCAGGTAGACATCGTCATTCCAGGCGGCATTCTTTCCATAGCCGATGACAGCCGCCTCATCCAGCGGGTTGCCGGCAACGGCAATCGCCAGCGACTTGTCGTCATCCCCGGCGGGCCCGTTGTACTGGTCGGTCCACAGGGGGCTGCCGCCGGCGGCGGGGTAACCAAGTGTATAGATATCATTGGTGTTGCTGGCCCCGCCACCCCAGAGCGAGGCATAACCGGTCACCAGCGGTCGGTTGCGGCTGTCGACAACGATGGCGGTCGCCGCATCTCCCTGGTTGTCGCCATCGTTGTAGCGGGCCTGCCAGAGTTCAGCCGAGGGATTGTCGCGGTCAAGTTTGATGGTCAGGTAATCGTAGCCTTCCAGGGGACTGAAGGTGGTCCCGGTTACCACCGGCTGCAGATCGGGTCCGCAGGCGATCGCCGCCGGTTCATCATCACCGCCGGCGGCACCGGCGAAACGGTACTGCCAGGTTGGTGGATCGTAGCTGATCAGCGTGGTGCGGGCGCTCGCCTCGTTGCTGTAGGGCGAGGCGCCGACCCCACTGCGAATCGCCTGAACCCGATAGAAATAACGGGTGTCACCATTCAACCCGGTATGTTCATAGCTGTTGACCGAGGACGGCAGACTCGCCACCGGCGTGTAAATGCCGGTGGCGGTACGTACCTCGATACTGACGGTTTCGGCCGACGGATCATTGTTCTGCCATTGGAGATGGATCTGGCTGTTGCTGACCACGGTCGCCGCAAGAGAGGTCGGCGGATCAACACGACCGGCATCGTAACGCAACGCCAGCAGGTCGATATCAGGATTCCCGGCGCTGCCCTGATCGCTCCAGCCGGCAACCAGCAGATCGCCGTCCGGAGCCAGGCCGACACCGACCGGCCGGTCGTTGCGACCATTGCCGTCATAGACCGTCTGCCAGAGGAAGGCACCGCTCTGCCGATACTTGTACAGGGTAATGTCATCGAAACCACCCTGGGCGTCATTGCTGTAGCCGAGGACATAGAGATCGCCGTTCGAACCGGCAAGCACCCTGACCGGAACATCATTGTTGCCGTTGCTGCTGTTGCGCAGATCGGACCACTGCATGACTCCTGCGGCCGAATAACGGGCCAGGTAGATATCAAAGGCAGTGGAGGTGGTAAAGCTCCGGCCGGCGATAAAGATGTCCCCGGCAGCCGTGACCGCCAGGGCCAGGCCCTCATCCTCGAACCCGCCATCATAATGATCCACCCAGACGGCCGGACCGTAGACGGCCGGATATTTGATCAGAAAGAGATCCCGCCCGGAAGGATCGCTGCTGCCCGCCACATGACCGAGCATCACGACATCACCATCGGCATCGACGGCCACGGCATTGCCGCGTCCGTTGCCGCTGTCGGTGTAACGCTGCGCCTGCGGCCAGAGCGGGCTGCCGGAATAATCGACCTTCATGGTGAAGACATCGAAATCACCGGCGACGGCACTTTCACTCTCGCCGGTCAGGGCCAGTCCGTCAACCCCGGCGGCCAAAGCCGTCAACCGATCATGTCCCCCGGCCGGTCCATTGTAGAGATACGTCCAGAGCGGCTTGCCGTCGGCCTCGGGCCCATCGGGTGAAAACTTCATTATCAGGGCGTCATCTTTGTTTCCCTGGCCCTGGACATAACCGCCGACGTAGATATTGCCGAGCGCGTCGAGAACCACCGCGGTCGGATAATCGTCTCCCCCGGAGGGGCCGTCATAGATATGCCGCCACATCAGGGTCCCGTCAGTGCCGCGATACCTGGCGGTCAGAATGTCAAAATCGGAGCCGTTGTGAACATAACCGGTGACGATAATATCACCGCCGGGAGCGATCGCCACAGCAGTTGCCGCATCCTCGCCACCGGCATAATCGTAACTGACCATCGGCCAGGCCGCGCCGCTGCCATCCCCTTTGACCTTGAGCAGAACCAGATCCCGACCGGCCGCGTTGCTGCTGCCGACCAGCACCAGGTCTCCGGCATCATCAACCACGGCATCTGCAGCCATCTGGTCAGCGGCGAGAGATTCAATCCAGGGCCATCCGAGCCGCAGTTCGCCGCCGGCCGCGACGACGGAGGAACAGGTTCCGACAACCATCAGCAGCACGACGAAACCATGCAGAATCGACAACCGCCGGCGGAACATGACCGATTTCAACACTCCCCCCCCTACCATGGCGTCACCTGGTTCCATTGCTGATCCTTGTAATTGCTGTAGGTCTCGGTTCCCCCTTTGGCTCCGGGTGACTGGTGACAGGGCTGATAGCGGTAGCGCAGGCGCGGGAAATGGCTCTGCTCATCGTACCAGCCCGGCTCGACACCACCGCTTTCGAGTTCACCGCGATGTTTCCAGTCCAGGCAATTGGTCCGCATCAACCTGGGCAGACCGGAGCTGTGCGGTTGATGGCATTTGGCGCAGGGGAAACTGTGTTCAGCATTGCTGCCCCACCCCTTGACCGCCTGATGAACCCGGTCGCGGCTGCCGAAGGGTTGGCTCTTGTCCATGCCGGCGGTCAGGTTCTGCTGCGGATGACAGCCGAGGCAGAGGCCGGCGAACTGCTGCGGCGACTCACTGATATGGGTACGGTTGGTCAGGTCGCCAAAGGCCTTGCGGTCGATCTGAACATGACTGCTGGTCAGTTGCGGCTGGGCCGAACGCGGCCTGACATCGGTCTGGGGATGATCTTCCTTGTAGGGATCGGTCAACCAGGTTCCCTTCAGCAGCGGGACCCCGTATTGCTGGTCACTGCCGAGGGTCGGGCTGACACCGTGCGGGTCGTGGCAGGCGGCGCAGAGACCGTTGACCTGTCGCCCGGCCGGATTGTCCAGCGGTGGCGACAGCTTGCTGAAATGTCCGCTGATGCCGGTCTTGCCGGCCATGAACGCCCAGCGGCCCTTGACGCCGTTGTCACCGCCGTCGAAACGGGAGGAGTCCCGATATCCCCGGATCGGCTCACTGGCACCGAAGGTCGATTCAAATCCCCAGGGCTTTTCACCGGCGGTACGGGTCTCGTGGCAGTCGAAGCACTGGCTCGCTCCCGGGTTGAGCTGACTTAAAGCGTTGCTTTCCGCCTGCGCCCGGTAGGTCACCGAATAGCCTCCCTTGCCGGCCTGGGTTTCCTTCAAATTGGCGCCGCCATGGCTGCCGTCGAAAGTCACGTAACTGCTGGTGATGCCGGTGGTGTAGGAACCGTGCGAACTGTGACAATCGAAGCACTGAATATTCTGGCTGCCGTCGCGGGTATTGGGCAGGGCTTCATCCTCGCCGGTGGCCGGATCCCAGCCCCCCTGGTTGGCAACGGCGTTACCATGGGCCGAAAAAGCCTTGGTCAGCTGTTTGTCCGCCAGTCCAGGACCGCTGTACTTGCCCCAGAGGGTGGTGCCGGTCTGCAGGTAGCGGGCGGCAATGCTGGTGCCGTCCCAGGCATACTGGCGGGGAGTCTTGCAGTCACCGAAGGGCTCGGTCAGATTGTTCTGGTCCGAGTGACAACCGAGGCAGTGCAGGCTGACTTTACCGATTTCCTGCCGTTCGTCGACAGTACCGATGGCGGTGGCGGAGAACTGGACAGCGGTGACGCCGTCCTGGTAATCGGTCGGGCGGGTTCCCGGTCCCCAGATCACCAGATCGACCGGTGCATTACTGATCGAGGTATAGGTCTTGTTGTTGTAACCGGAGTGATGATCGCGGTTGATCAGTCCCTCGGGCGTTGCTTCCCAGTGACAGGCGTAACAGTCACGATTACTGATCGGCCTGCCCTGGACATGATGCGACTGACCGTTGAACTGACGCATGACGTCCATCCGTCCGTTGATCACCCCGTCGTGGCACTTGGTGCAGTCACGGGACTGGCTGAAAGCAGTGTGAGCAATTTCGGGCTTGTTCAGATGACAACTGTTGCAGGCCTGTCCGGAAGCGTGATTGTCCCGGAAACTGTGCTCGTGGCAATTGGTGCAGGGCCGCCCGGAATTGTGATCATCACCGAAATCTTTCTGGTAATGGGCGGTGCTGTCGTGACAGACATTGCAGATGCCGTTGAAGGGCGGCAGGCTGCGAGCGAAATCCTTGCCGCTCAAGGTACGGGTGAAACTGACCTCGGCCCGGGTCTGGGGAATACCGTACACACCGTCGGTGGTCGTCGCCACCTTGTTCTGAATCATGTAGAGATTCTTGTCTCCATGCGGGTCATGGCAGTCCCAGCAGAACTTGCCGCCCCCCCAGACACCTTCCGAGGTGTACTTGTCATAATGCTTGTGACCGAAGTGGGTTGACCCGGCCTTGCTCGAGCCGGCGATGAATCCGGTCCCCGGATCATAACCGATACGGTAGGGGTTCTGCGTCGGGTCACCGTTCCAGGTATGACACTCGTTGCAGCGATTGTTGCTGTCATCATCATGACACTGCAGACAGACACCATTCATGATGTACTGACTGCGGACATCGGCCTTCTGCTGCGGGGTCCAGAGACCGGCTCCGGTCTTGTGCCGGGAGGCGTCGTCAGGATGGCAGAGGCTGGTCACGCAGGACGTCGAGCCATCGGTGAAACCGGCATGATCCTGACTGAAGGGCGGGCTGGTAATGGTCGCCAGTTGCGGCGCCAGGCTGTTGGCGTCGTTGTGGCAGCCGAGGCACTCATTGTCGGTGCCCTCCATGTGACAGTAAACACACTCCTTTTCAAAACGTTTACCGAACTGCTGATGCAGTTTCAGCCGGAACGGATTGTCCGGCGTCTTGTGCAGCACATCCTGATCGTGACAATACCAGCAGGGATTGCCGGGAAAATCGGCCGCCGCGTTGCCGCTCGGGTACGGACCGGAGGCCGCCGGCCGCCCATGCCCGCTGGTGACCCATTCATCCATATTGATGCGCGCCCGGATCCCGTTGAAGCTGCCGAAATCATCGACATCCGCCAGCGTGGTTCCATGACAGGTGAAACAAAGGACTTCGTTGTCGCGCGAATCCCCCCACTGGGGATCGGACCCGGTATGGCAGGCGGTATTCGAACAGCGCTTGGTTGCCGGGTCATAACTGCCGCCGTCCTTGAAGACGACATCCTTGACCTTGTTGACATGAAAGGAGGCATTGACGTGACCGACCTCGGTCATGCTCCCCTGCGGAATACCGCCGTCATGACAACCGGCTGTCTGGCAGGAACCGACCACGGTATTGGCGTGACAGTTCTCGCAGGAAAAATTGGTCTGCAGGTGGCGCAGGTGAGAGTTGGCGCGGGCGGTGCCGGGTCCGCCGTTGGCATACATCGGCATGGCCGACTTCCACTGTTCTTCAGGAGGAAAGGCGGTTCGCCCGTCGCTGTGGCAGGCGGAACATTCGCCGTCGGGATGTCCGTGACAGGTATTGCAGTCGGCGTGTTTGCCGAGATCCCAGGCGAAATTGCGAACCTCGGGATTCACCGTGGTACCGTCGGAATGGCAGTAGATATTGCTGCAGACCTTGCTCTGGGAATCGTAATCGGGACTCTGCAGGCCGTCGATCGCCCAGCGGGAGTCAAACACCACATCCTTGCTGAAATTGACATGCCGGCCGAGGTCGCGGATCTGACCGGAGGCATCGACCGTATTGGCGTGACAGTATTCGCAGGGGTACTGCCGGATCCAGTTGCTGCTGGCCAACCGGTCATGGGCATTGCTCTGCATTTCGACGGCATCCCCGATGCGGCCGTTGTGGCAGTCGGAACAGGTCGTCGGCTGGCTGTCGGACCAGGCGACATCCCGGTTCGGCGGGCCGCCACGGCCATCACTGTGACAATAGGTCAGATCGCAACCGCGCCCGGACGTATTGTAACTGCCGCCGACGGAAGCTGCAAAGACCACATCCTTGCTGCCGTTGAGATGTTTCGCCGGGTCGGCGATGCTGCTGTCGGTCTGGGCGGTGGCGGCATGACACAACGCGCACTGAAAATCATAAGGCGTTCCGGTATGGCGGCCATGACGGCCGCTCAAGGTCGTTCCCTGTCCCCCGCCGTCATGACAGGAGGAGCAGTTCTGAGCTGAACCTCCCCAGACCGGGTTGCGATAGACGGTCACGCCGTCAAAAGGTGACGCGTTGCTGTGGCAGGAGAGGTTGTCGCAGCTGCTGTAGGCGGGTGTGGTCTGGTAGCCGTTCTGTTCGCTGAAACGACTGGTTTCATCGCCATCGTCATAAACTGCGCCATCCAGACGGGAATCACCGGGATCGAACCGGACTTCTGAAAGACCATTGTTGTGGACCGATGTCTTATGGCAGGCCGAACAGGCAAGCGGTTCCATAACGGTGGTGCTGCCGGCATGGGCCGGGTGACTGTTCCATTGCGGCGGAATGTCATGACAACCGGTGCAGCCCGGTTTGAAGGCATTGCTGTGCTGGTGGCAGCCGATGCAGTCTTCGCGATTGTGGTGATCCGTTCCCCCCGGCTGTCCGCTCAGATCAAAACGGTGAACATCGGTCAGGGTATGACAACCTTCGCAGATGCGATTGGAACTGCTGCCGTCAGCACGGCTGTCATCGCCGAAGTCAGCCGACCCATTGACCGTGCTGGAAAAACTGACCTGCATTCCGGCCGCCTCGATCGGCAGTTGATCGGTGGAATCAGGATCATTGACCCGAAGATCCTCGCGGATCATCTTGATATTGACCGTCTGCCGGGAATGACAGGTTTCACAGGTATAGCGTCCATATTTTCCGCCTTTCACCCCCCAGCCGCCGGCCGCCGACCAACGGGAAGAACCGGTCGATCGACTTGAATGGATCAGCGGGTTGTAGGGGGCAAGGCCCGTGTAGGTCTGAACGATATCGGCATTGTCGGGATCACTGAGAGTGACCCTCACCCTATAGCTCAGGTCATTGCTCAACCCGGTGATCGTGTAGCCATAGGGACTCGCGTGGTGGGCGAGCTGGACACTGCCCAGGGGCGTACTCCAGTCCCCCCCTTCCTCGATCCACGCGATCAGAACCTGGTTGTCGCCGTTGTCATCCCCGGTGTACCCCAGGGACAACGTGATCGACCGGTTGCCAGGTGTCAGCAGCCAGGTATCGGCACTGCTCTGCGGCGTGGCAAAGGCCACTGAAGGGATGGCCAGCACTAGAAAAAGCAGGCCTCCGATCAACAATCGACAAACCTGCTCACAGCTTACGTTGAAAAACGGCCTCTGCCGCATCATCTGAACGTCCATCCGAACCCCTGACGACCAATTGTACTATTTAATTAATTTACAGGCATGAATGAAATGCATTTTACATACCTAGCCCCCATTTTCTTTACCAAAAAATAGGGATAACGATCCACCTGTGAAAAACAGAACACTTAAGCACTTTTAAGTCTTGGGAATCGGAGGGAAGGCAGAGAGGTGATAAAAATTGAATCCATGATCACCTGTGAAAAACTGGACACTAAAAGGATTTTTAAAACCATGAATCAGAAAGACCGGGAAACAACAAAAGAAAGGGGACAAACAGGCGGAAGTGTAATGACGGTTCCGGCACCGTGAAAAGCCGGTAAACGACAGATCCTCCTGTCGGGCTCCCCCGAACCGGAATCCGGGAGCCCGACAGGAGGAGACTATTCCAGCACCAGCCGGGCGTTGAGCGGCTGGACCGGACGGTTGTTCGGGCCGCCGAGGATCCGGGAAAACTGTTCAACCTGTTGCCGGGAAACCGTGGGATGTTCTTTCATCACCAGCCAGATGACCCCCTGGCTGCAGGGAGGCGTGGTCAGCGAGCCGTTGAAACGGTAATAGTCGCGGTCTTTCGGCAACAGGTCACCGGCCTTCACCTGCGCATTCAGAATCGCCTTGTCACCGCTTTTCTCCGGCATCTGCGACCAGAGCCTGGCCAGCGCGTTGTTGGCATCTCCCAGCTCATAAAGAACTGAAACGACCGCCAGGTTGCCGTCCTTGTCAGCATGGACCAGGTGGGCTTCGAGAGGGTAGGACTTGCCGTCAATCAGATTTTCGCTCGGGGCATGGAAGTGAAACTGCTTGAGTTCGAAGCCGCGGCCATCGATCACCAGGACGATTCCGGGGACGTAGTTGGCCTGCACAGTATGACCGTTATTGAGAATTTCGACCGCCATCCCCGAATAATTGAAATCGAGAACGGGAAGTTCGGCATCAACGAACCCCCGCAGATCAACGGGAGACTGGTTCCTGCCGCTGCCGCAGATTGCATAGTCAGCCGAAAGAGCACTCCAGTTGGCAGGGGCACCGGGTCCGCGATAACCCCAGTGAACGGTATGCTCCTGCCCTTCCCCCTGCATAGCGTTCTCATGGCGGGCATGCTGGGCAGCCATGCCGTGAGCCATCTGCTTGGCATGTTCCTGCTGTTCGTCAGACATTTTGGCGGATGAATTTTCTCGCGAAAGACTTTCAACAACAGCCGCAGGTGATGGGGAGGTCTTCACTGCTCCGATGGCTGCAACCGGAGAGGAGGACGTATTCTCTTCCGGCGAGGAACCACCGGTGAGATAGATTCCAAAGGCGATCAGGGCGATAAAAACAACAGCAATGGCGGCAATACGCATAATCACTCCTTGAAACGGTCAGATTGGTTGGTCTAAAAACGTTACCAGAGAACAGATATTTTTCCACCGCAACCAGACCGGGCGACACCGGGTCAAACCCAAATCCACCGGCAATTTCGGGATTCGGCTGTCGTTACGGCTGAATCTGTTTCGTTGCCTTCACCGCTTCGGTGCTCAACGTAGCTCGGCTACGTCTGCGCCCGAATCGGCGCGGCGCCTCGCATCTCCACCCGTTCCGCCACCCTCGGTCCACAAAACAGCCGGTGGATTTGGGTCAAAAACAAAAAAACGGCCAGGTTCTGCAACCCGGCCGGGAGGGATGTTGAAAATTCTGATCGTGGAGGGAAATTCCTCCGGCGTCAGGCGAGTACCACCAGCAGATCATCCTGGTCAACCTGATCCCCTTCGGCAAAGAGGATCTCCTTGACCGTCCCGGCCAGCTTCGCCTTGACGTTGGTTTCCATCTTCATCGCCTCGGTGGCCAGCAGCGTATCCCCTTCGGCGACTTCGTCGCCGACATTAACCAGCAGCTTGAAGATCTTGCCCGGCATCGGCGCCCCGACCTGTTTTTCATCATCCGGGTCGGCCTTGACATGGGCCGTCCCCTCGGTCTCGACCGACAGGTCCTTCACCACGGCCGAACGCGGCATGCCGTTCAGTTCATAATAGATATTGCGGGTGCCGTCTTCATGCACGCGGCCGATGGCGTTGAGCTTGATAATCAGGGTCTTGCCCTCCTGGATGTCGATGGTGACTTCCTCACCGACCTCCAGGCCGTAGAAGAAGACCGGGGTCGGCAGCACCGAGGTATCGGAATAGGTCTGCCGGTGACGATCGAACTCCTCGAAAACGCCGGGATAGAGAACCGCGGAAAGGACATCCCGGTCCGACACCTGATGGCCGAGCTTTTTCTCCAGTTCAACCTTTTTGGCCGCAAGGTCGACCGGCTCCAACAGTTCACCGGGGCGGCAGGTGAGCGGCTCCTCGTCCTTGAGAATGATCTTCTGCAATTCTTTCGGAAAGCCGCCGTAGGGCTGGCCAATCATCCCCTTGAAGAAGTCGATCACCCCCTGAGGAAAGGTCAGTTCGTGGCCGCGCTCCATGACATCCTCGGGTTCAAGATTGTTCTGGATCATGAACATCGCCATGTCGCCGACAATCTTGGAACTCGGGGTCACCTTGACCAGGTCGCCGAACATGTCATTGACCTTGCGGTACATCTGCTTGCACTCTTCCCAGCGGTGCCCGAGGCCGAGACCTTCAACCTGCGGCTTGTAGTTGGAATACTGACCACCGGGAATCTCGTGTTCGTAGACCTGGGCGGTGCCGCTGCGCAATTCGGACTCGAAAGGCGCATAGTAAGTCCGTACCGTCTCCCAGTAGTTGGCCAGCTGCTGCAGACCATCGCGGTCGAGCTGCGGGTCCCAGATCGACCCTTCGAGTGCCGCCAACAGGGCATTCATGTTCGGCTGTGCGGTGAGACCGGAGACCGAAGAGAGTGCCGCATCGACGATATCAACACCGGCCTGGGCGGCCATCATCAGCATCGCGCCGCCATTGCTCGACGTATCGTGAGTGTGAAGATGCACCGGGATGCCGATCTCGTTCTTCAGCGCCTTGACCAGTTTTTCAGCAGCAAACGGCTTGAGTAGACCGGCCATATCCTTGATGGCGAGAATATGGGCACCCATCCGCTCCAGTTCCTTCGCCATGTCGACGTAGTACTGCAACGGATACTTGTCCCGTTTCAGGTCGAGGATATCGCCGGTGTAGCAGATCGCCGCCTCGCAGATAGCGCCTTCTTTGCACACCGCCTCCATGGCGACCTGCATTCCCCTGGTCCAGTTCAGCGAATCAAAGACGCGGAAGATATCAATCCCGCTTTGGGCCGCCTGCCTGACGAATTCCTGCACCACGTTGTCCGGATAATTGGTATAGCCGACAGCGTTGGAACCGCGCAGCAACATCTGGAAACAGATATTGGGAATCTTGGCCCGCAGTCGATCGAGTCTTTCCCAGGGATCCTCATTGAGGAAGCGCATCGAGACATCAAAGGTTGCCCCGCCCCACATTTCCAGCGAGAACAGTCCGCCGCCGAGATGCGCGGTGGCGGTGGCAATCCGATCGAGATCGCGGGTCCGAAAACGGGTCGCCATCAACGACTGATGGGCATCGCGCATGGTGGTATCGGTCAGCAGCAGGCTCTTGTTGCCGCGAGCCCATGCGGCCAGGCCCTCGGGCCCCTTTTCACGCAGGATATCGCGACTGCCGCGAGGCAGCTGTTTCCCGTAAGGAATATCCGGGACTTCGGGCTCGCGCAGATCCTTGAACCGCAACCTCTTTTCCGGCGCGATACCGGGATAACCATTGACGGTGGTATGCCCGATCCAGGAGAGGATCTTGTTGGCGCGATCCTTCTTGACCGGCAGTTCAAAAACTTCGGGATGATTGTCAAGGAAGGAGGTGTTGCAGTTGCTGGCCAGAAATTCCGGATGGGTGATGACATTTTCCAGGAACCCGATATTGGTTTTCACTCCGCGGATACGGAATTCCTGAAGCGCCCGATTCATGGTGCGGGAGGCCTGGACGAGGTCGCGACCGAACGTTGAAACCTTGACCAGCATCGAATCGTAATGGGGAGTGATTTCAGCACCGGCATAGGCACTGCCGGCATCGAGCCGCACCCCGAGACCGGCCGCCGAGCGATAGACTTTGAGGGTGCCGAAATCGGGAGCGAAGTTGTTGGCCGGGTCTTCGGTGGTGATCCGGCACTGAATCGCCGCGCCGCGCAGTTCGATGTCCTGCTGGCTGCTGATACCGATTTCGGGATCAGAAAGTTTGCAGCCCGCAGCCACCATGATCTGCGCCTGGACCAGGTTGCGCATGGTGACCAGTTCGGTAACCGTATGTTCGACCTGGATGCGCGGATTCACCTCGATGAAATAGAACTTGCCGTCACCATCCATTAGGAACTCGACGGTCCCGGCATTGGAATAACCGACCGCGTTGCCGATCGCCAGGGCATAGTCACAGACCTGGTCGCGTTGATCCCCGGTCAGCGAAAGGGCCGGGGCGACTTCGATGACCTTCTGGTGACGACGCTGGATCGAGCAGTCGCGCTCGTAGAAATGAACCAGGTTGCCATGCTGGTCGCCGAGCAACTGGACTTCGATATGCTTCGGATTCTCGATGTAGCGTTCGAGAAACACGGCCGCATTGCCGAACGAGGCCTCGGCTTCACTGGCCGCCGAACGCAATCCTTCCTTCAATTCCGTCTGGTTGCGAACGACCCGCATCCCCCGGCCCCCGCCGCCGGCCGAAGCCTTGATGATGATCGGATAGCCGGCATTCCTGGCGAACAGCAACGCCTCTTCTTCGGTCTGGACCGGCTTTTCGGTCCCCGGCACCAACGGGACGCCGGCCTGTTGCGCGACCTCGCGCCCGGCGACCTTGTCCCCGAGATCACGCATGATCTGTGCCGTCGGCCCGATAAAAGCGATACCGGCCCGTTCACAGGCCTCCGCGAACTCGGCATTCTCCGCCAGAAAACCATAGCCGGGATGAATGGCATCAACCTCCTTGCGGCGCGCCAGTTCGACGATCTCCTCGTAGTCGAGGTAGGCGTCGATCGGCCCCTTCCCCTTGCCGACCAGGTACGCCTCGTCAGCCTTGTAGCGATGCAGCGAAAGGCGATCCTGCTCCGAATAGATCGCGACCGTACCAATCCCCAGTTCGGTACAGGCGCGAAAGATACGGATTGCGATTTCCCCGCGGTTGGCCGCCATGATACGACGGAATTTTTTTACTGCCATGAAACCTCCTCCAGAGTCTGGCCACTGATTTTTGCCTCGCTAAAACGAAACCAATCAAATCCCGAAATATTTTACTGAAACTAAAATTCTGCTGTAAAGTTAAAGACTTACAGCGGTATCAACAGTGCGGTCATCTAAACAAAGCCCCCCGTTACTGTCAATATAAAAAACTGTTTTACATTCTAAGTCTTTGATATCAAAAGGCTTTTATTACCGCTTTTCTCAGATAATACCCTTTAGCGAATTTTCCTTCCATATCTCGAATATTACCAGTAATGGTAATAGAAAAGTCAAAGGGTCAGGGCATTTCAATGGTCACGATTCAGAGGTCGGTTCAACATTATGTTTGCCGAACTCGATAAAGGGTTTGACCAGTTCGATAGGCAATGGGAAGAGGATGGTCGAATTCTTCTCGGTGGCGATTTCAGTCAGGGTCTGGAGATAGCGCAACTGCAGGGCGCCATTTTCCTGATTGATGATCTTGGCTGCTTCGGAAAGCTTGACCGAAGCCTGCAATTCACCCTCGGCATGAATGATCTTCGCCCGACGTTCACGCTCCGCCTCGGCCTGGCGGGCCATGGCACGCTGCATCTCGACCGGCAGGTCGATATGCTTGACTTCGACATTGCTGATCTTAACCCCCCAGGCATCAGTCTGCCGATCGAGAATTTTCTGCAGTTCGGAATTGATCTTGTCGCGGTGAATGAGCAACTCATCAAGCTCCGACTGGCCGAGAACGCTGCGCAGGGTGGTCTGGGCAAGTTGACTGGTCGCGTAAAGATAATTCTCCACGTCGATCAACGATTTTTGCGGTTCCATAACCCGGAAATAGAGTACCGCATTCACTTTCACAGAAACATTGTCGCGGGTAATGACATCCTGCGGAGGCACATCCATCGCCACCGTCCGCAGACTGACCTTTACCAGTTTATCAATCACCGGGATGATAAAACGCAGACCCGGCCCCTTGACCCCGGCGAACCGCCCGAGTCGAAAGACGACCCCACGTTCATATTCGAGCAGAATTCTGACCGCGCTGCCGATCAGAATCACCAAGATCGCGAACGCGACCGCCCATCCGACCAATCCGACTGGAATCATCATTCAGGTCCCCTTTCGGTTATTTCCGGATCTCTGTTTTCATCTGCGCGACCGATCCTGAGCCGCATATGGGGCAACATGCCCTGGACCACGATCTTCTCTCCCGCACTGATCTCATCATCACCGACGGCATCCCAATATTCTCCATGGACAAAGACCCGGCCTTCACCGGGGAAGGGGGTCAATGCTTCACCGATATCCCCGACCATCCCTTCCCGACCGGCGACGGACACCCTCTTCTGGGTACGCATGACGAAAAACATCGCCAGCAGGAAGAAACTGCTGAAGACAGCAACCGAGGCGGCGATCACCACCCTGGAAATCTGCAGGGCGGGGTCATCACCCCCGATCAGCATTAACGAACCGAGTGTCAGGGCGAGGATGCCGCCGACGGTCAACATGCCGTAGGAAGCAACCTTGACTTCCAGGATGAACAGCACCACGCCAACCAGAATCAGCAGCACGCCGACGTAGTTGACCGGCAGGGTCTGCAGCCCAAAAAAGGCCAGCAGCAGGGCAATGGCGCCGATGGCGCCGGGAAAAATCACCCCCGGCTGGGAAATCTCAAAAAAGATGCCGAGGATACCGAGCATCAGCAGCATGTAGGCGATGTTCGGATTGCCGAGAGTGTTGAGAATCTCCTGCCGCCAATCCATCTGCCGGTAGTCGATGCCGGCATCACCCGGAGCAAAAATCCGCTCCTCACCCGACCGCTGATAGCTACGACCCGCAAGGGCCTGAATCAACTCCGGAGTACTCTCCGCCATCAGGTCGACAACGCCCCGCTTGACCGCCTCACTGGCCGGCGTGGAAATACTTTTCCTGACGATTTGTTCCGCCCAATCCAGGTCGCGGCCGCGCTGTTCAGCAATGCTGCGGGCATAAGCGACAGCATCGTTGACCACCTTGGTGGTCATCACGTCTTCCCCGCCCTTGTCATCTTTTTTATTAACAACTCCGGGACCGATGCTGACCGGATGCGCGGCACCGATATTGGTGCCTGGAGCCATGGCGGCAAAATCAGCCGCCAGGGTTATCAGGGCGCCTGCGGAAGCCGCCCTGGCGCCGGACGGAGAAACATAGACAATAACCGGCACCCGGGAGCCGAGCTGGGCCTGGATAATCTGGCGCATGGAGGTATCAAGGCCGCCCGGGGTATCCAGCTCGAGAAGAAAAGCGACATTTTCACGATTGGCCGCGGCAATCTGTTCACTGATAAACTGCCCGGCGACCGGGTTGATGGCACCGCTCCAACGTACCGCGCGGATACTCTTGTCTGCGGCAGCCGGTGAAGCAACCCATAACAGGGGTGCCAACAGGGCCGTGAGAACAAGGAAAAACCTCATGGTGAAAGTGTAACAACCCGGAAGGGGGAGTCAAACCCAGTCGAAAGATT
This sequence comes from Geothermobacter hydrogeniphilus, assembly GCF_002093115.1. Taxonomy (NCBI): domain Bacteria; kingdom Pseudomonadati; phylum Thermodesulfobacteriota; class Desulfuromonadia; order Desulfuromonadales; family Geothermobacteraceae; genus Geothermobacter; species Geothermobacter hydrogeniphilus. The sequence goes on from NZ_NAAD01000011.1 coordinate 98,543, forward strand.
GTTCGGGATTGCAGAAACGGGAGTTTTGATGTTAAGCTGGCTCCGTCAATGAAATGACGGACCAGGGGGGAGTAATGAAACAACTGGCACAGATTCTTCTCATCGATGACGAACCGCGCAACCGGGAAGCTCTATCCCTGCTGCTGACCGGCAGCGGCTTCCAGGTTGAAGCGGTCGGCACCGGAGAAGAAGCCTTGAAAGTCCTGCAGCAGACCCCGTACGCCGTTGTGATCACGGATCTTTTTTTGCCGGGCGTCAGCGGCATCGATATCCTCAAACGGGTCAAGATCGACTATCCCTACACCAATGTGGTCCTGATTACCGGCAACGCATCGGCGGAAACAGCCGTCGAATCGATGAAGGAAGGGGCCTTCGACTACATCACCAAACCGATAGACTTCGAAAAACTGAAGATTATCGTCACCAAGGCCCTGGAAAAAAGCCAGCTGGTGGCGGAAAATCTCTATCTTCGACAGCAACTGCGCGGCAAATACGCCTTCGACAACATCATCGGCCACGGCCCGGCCATGCAGCGGGTCTTTTCCCGGCTGGAGAAGATTGTTCACACCGATTCAACCATCCTCATTCTCGGTGAATCCGGCACCGGCAAGGAACTGGTCGCCCGCGCCATCCACTTCAACGGCACCCGCCGCAACAAGCCGATCATTGCCATCAACTGTGGAGCAATCCCGGCCGAGCTGCTCGAAAGCGAGCTGTTCGGACATGTCCGGGGGGCTTTTACCGGCGCCGTTGCCGACAAACCGGGTAAATTCGAGCTGGCCGATGGCGGCACCGTTTTTCTCGATGAAATCGGCACCATGCCCCCTCCCCTGCAGATGAAACTGCTGCGGGTCCTGCAGGAACAGGAAATCGAACGGGTCGGCGGCAGGAAGCCGATCAAGATCAACGTCCGGGTCATTTCGGCGACCAACGCCGACCTGGAAGCCGATGTCAGGGCGGGGCGGTTTCGGGAAGACCTCTACTACCGACTCAACGTCATCCCGATCCTGCTGCCGCCGCTGCGCGAACGGCGCGAAGACATCCCCCTGCTGGTCAGACATTTCCTGCAGAAGAGCTGCCAGGAGATGCAGCGCAACCTGATGTCGGTCTCTCCCGAAGCCATGCAGGCCCTGGAGAGTTATGACTGGCCGGGCAATGTCAGGGAGATGGAAAATGTGATCGAACGCAGCGTCGCCCTGACCGACGGGGACCGTATCGGCAGAGCGGATCTGCCGCCCGATATCGGCGGGCTGGATGAGGATGCCGGCGACGGCCGCATCGCTCCCAGGGTCACGGAAAAAGGGATCGACATGCCGGCGACTATCGCCGAGATGGAACGGGAACTGATTCGCGACGCGCTCAGAATCGGCAACGGTGTCAAGGCCAGGGCTGCCGCCCTGCTCGGCATCAACCGCACCACCCTGGTCGAGAAAATCAAGCGGCTCGGGATGCAGGAAGAGTTGTCAGATCTCCGGAGCTGAATTCGCCGCCTTCCGCATATGGGACAGGAAAGCTTCGGCCAGGGGAGAAAGCTGGCGTTTTCGACGCAGGACCAGGTAAAAGGAACGACGCATGCGCGTCCCACGGATCGGCAGGGCGACCAGCTCGCCGCGATCCAGCTCGGATGCCACCGCCCGCAGACTGAGAATCCCCGCGCCGAGTCCGGCCAGCACCGCCTGGCGAACCGCTTCATTGCTGCCGAATTCAGCGACGATCCGCAGACTGCCGGGATCGCAACCGGCCTCGCGCAGGGCGGTCTCGGAAAAAACTCGGGTTCCGGAATCAACCTCCCGTTGCACGAACGGGAGATTCCCGAGCTGCTCCGGCGGCAATTCCGGCAACCCCGCCAGCGGGTGGCCGACCGGCAGAATGACAGCCAGCTGATCGTCCCACAGCGGTTCGAACGCGCAACGTGCCTCGCGAAAGCGACTGCCGGTCAGACCGAATTCATAGTCGCCCTCCAGCACTCCCTGCACAATCGCACCGCTGCCGGCAGTCCGGATCGAAACCCGGCAGGCGGGGTACTGCTGGCGGAACTGCTGAATCACGCCGGGCAGGATATAGGTGCCGGGAATGGTGCTGGCACCGATGCTCAAGGTTCCGGCCAACTCACCCCGGAAGGTGGCCATCGCCTGCCGGGCCTCTTCCCGCAACTGCAGGATCTGTCTGGCATAGGGGTAGAGTTTGCGACCGGCCGGAGTGGGGACAACCTCCCGCCCCATCCGGTCGAGCAGCCGTTCACCGACCGATTCTTCGAGCAGCCGCAACTGTTCACTGACCGAAGGCTGACTCAGGTGGACCGCTTCGGCGGCACGGGTAAAGCTTTTCAGTTCAACAATCCTGCAGAACAGGGTCAGACGCTTGATATCCATCGCGCAACAATCCTCAGATAAACACCTCGGGCCGGCAGGAGCCACTGATACAGTCGCCTCAATGTGCCACAAAGAGGCCGGGGATGCCAGAAAGACCTTTTAAGGCGGGCGCCGAAGAAGATAGATCACCGAAAGAACCGGACATCGATTTTGACAATTTCGTTTTTGAATCCGCTGGTGTTTCCTTGAATCTGAAGACAAAAAACAAGCAGCTGCGCGACCATGCTGAAACCATCTTCCGGGCCGCCGTTGCCGCCGTCGATCCGGCGGTCGCGGTCAGAAACAGCCTGCGGCTGGTTGATCGAACCCGGCTCAGACTGCTGGACGTGGAGACTCCCCTCCCCTCCGGCCGCATCCTGGTGATCGGCGCGGGCAAAGCGACAGCACCGATGGCCCGGGCCGTGGAAGAGATCCTCGGATCACGGATCAGCGAGGGACTGATCGTCACCAAGGATGGCCACGGGCTGCCCCTTGAGCATATCCAGTTGCGGGAAGCCGCCCATCCCATCCCCGACCGACGTGGCGAACAGGCCACCCGGCAGATTCTCGAACTCGTGGACAAGGCGACCGACGACGACCTGGTCATCACCCTGCTGTCAGGCGGCGGCTCGGCGTTGCTGGCCGCCCCGGCGGAAGGTCTGAGCCTGACCGATAAGGTCATCACCACCGACCTGCTGCTCGCCAGCGGAGCGGACATCGGCGCGATCAACTGCGTCCGCAAGCACCTTTCCGCTGTCAAGGGGGGGCAACTGGCGCGGCGGGCAGCTCCGGCCGCGATGCTGACCCTGGTGATCTCGGATGTCATCGGCGACCCGCTCGATGTCATCGCCTCGGGGCCGACCGTACCCGACCCGACCCGTTACGGCGAAGCTGAAGAGATTCTTCGCGACTGCAGAATTCTGCACCGCTGTCCCCGGGCCGTCAGGGACCACCTGCGCGCCGGTCGGATCGGGCAACGGGAGGAAACCCCGAAACCGGATGAGTTCCCGACAAACGGCCGAACCCGGATCATTGCCGGCAACACTTCCGCGCTTCAGGCCGCGCGCCGGAAAGCCGAAGACCTCGGCTATGATTGCCGGGTTGTCGATCACCGACTATGTGGAGAAGCCCGGGAGGCGGCCCGGCAGCTGGCCGCGGCGGCCTCTCGACCGGTCCTCCGACCGACCTGTCTGCTGGCCGGCGGGGAAACCACCGTCACCCTGACCGGCAACGGCAAGGGCGGTCGCAACCAGGAATTCGCCCTGGCCGCAGCGCTGGCCATCAACGGCCGGGACGACATCGTGATCCTGGCCGCCGGCACCGACGGCACTGACGGCCCGACCGACGCCGCCGGTGCCATCGTCGACGGCGGCAGCGTCGACCGCGGACGCGAAGTTGGACAGATCGCGACCTCCCACCTCGACAACAACGACAGCTACCCCTTCCACCGCGCCACCGGTGACCTGCTGATCACCGGGCCGACCCGCACCAACGTGATGGATATCTACCTGGCGCTGGTGACACCGGGGGATTGACCTGATCTTGATTGATGCTTTCGCAAAAAGCATCAAGAGAGTTGGCTAAGCAAAAAGCGCCAGCAGCAAGGCGTGCGATTGTCGAGCAATGAAACGTACTTACGTACGTTGAAGCAGCGAGACAAACGCAGCAACGCAGTTGCTGATGAGTTTTTGCGACACCATCTTGATTGATTCAGGATTTCAACCGCTGATCAGCGGTGAAATAATTCCGGTAACCGATATGCAGAATGAGCAAAGTGGTCAGCGCCACGGCGCCGGTGATGGCGCACATGATGGCGATCTGGTAGCGCACCGCGACAATCGGGGCGGTGCCGGAGAGGATCTGTCCGGTCATCATTCCCGGCAGGGCGACGATGCCCATCGCCGCCATGGTGTTGGTGGCCGGAATCATGGCGGCCTTGAAGGAACTGCCGAGCAGCGGCGCGACCGCCTGCCGCGGGCTGGCGCCGAGACAGAGAGCGGCCTCGATTTCGGTTCGCCCCCGACGAACCTGAACAGCGAGACGTTCGGCGGCAAGTGCGGCCCCATTCATCGAATTGCCGACGATCATCCCCGCCAGGGGAATCAGGTAACGCGGCTCGTACCAGGGTTCCACCCCCACCACGCCGACACAGAAGAACCAGGTCACCAGGCCGCAGCCGACCAGCAGCGCCCCGGCCATGACCCGGTAGAAATACGGCATCTTGTCCTGCACCCGGGAACCGATCACCTGCAGGGCGAAAAGCCCCATGACGGCCAATATCGCCACCACCGCCAGCGGATGGCGCAGGGCAAAGACCCCTTCCAGCAGGTACCCGACCGCCAGCAGCTGAACCACCATCCGCAACGAGGCACGAAGCAGGCCTCCACTGCCCCCATAACCCTGCCAGCGGATCAGCGCCGCGCTCAGCAGTACCAGGCCGTAGGCGAGTCCCAGATCAGCCAGATTAAGCTGCAGCAGATCGTCCGTCATGATTCCGGACCCTCCTTTTGACCGGCAATGAAACGGCCGACGCGGCTTTCCGCCCCATAACTGAAAAAGGACGCGACCGGACACTGCAGTTTCAGTTTTCCCGCCTCCATGAACAGCACCCGGTCAGCATGGTTCCGCACCCATTCGAGATCATGGCTGACCAGAACGATGGTCATCGCTCGACGGCAGAGGTGCCGCAGGGAACGACCGAGGGCCTCGGCGGTCGGGCGGTCGAGAGCACTGCCGGGTTCATCAAGCAACAGCACCTCGGGATCAAGACAGAGAGCGCGCGCCAGAGCCAGGCGCTGCTGCTGACCGATGGAGAGCTTCTCGGCGGGTTTTGACAAAAGATCCGGCGGGAACTGGCTCGAGGCGCAGAGTTCGCTCAGCCGTTGGTTGTCGATCGGAGCGATATCGGGATGAAACCGCAGACCGAACAGCAGATTGTCGCGGGCGGTTCCGGGGAAAATATGGGGTTGCTGGGGAACAAAAGCGACCTTGCGCCGCAGTCGGCGCGGTTCCCAGCAGCCGAGATCAAGACCGGCATAGCTGACCGTACCCGCGTCAGGAGCATCGAGGCGGTTCAACAAACGCAGCAGGCTGGTTTTCCCGCCGCCTGAGGGACCGACCAGGGCATGCAGCAACCCTTTTTCGAAATGAGTGGTGACATCGTCGAGCAGAGATTGGGGGCCTTCATCGCCGGGCACAGTCCGACAGACATGCTGCAATTCAAAGGCGGTCATTCTCCCTCCCTCAGCCACCGGGCCCTTCGAGACGACGCATGACCTGCTTCACATCCTCCCAGACTTCCCGCTTGGCGGTCGGATTGCGCAACAGGTAGGCAGGGTGAAAGGTCGGCATCAGGGGAATGCCCTGGTACTCGCGCCACTGCCCGCGCAACCGGCTGATCGCCGTCTGCTCACGCAGCAGAGCCTGTGAGGCGACACGACCGAGACTGATGATGACCTGCGGGGAGATGGCGGCCAGCTGCCGTTTGAGAAAGGGTTCACAGGCGGCAACCTCATCCGGTTCCGGGTCACGATTTCCCGGCGGCCGACATTTCTCGACATTGCAGATGTAAACGTCCGGACGCTGCAGCCCCATGGCAAAGAGAATGCGGTCGAGAAGCCGACCGGCTTCGCCGACGAACGGTTCACCGCGACGGTCCTCCTCACGGCCCGGGGCCTCGCCGACCAGTACCAGGCGCGCATCGGGGTTGCCGACTCCGAAGACGATGTGATTCCGTTTTTCGCACAGTTTGCAGCGACGACACTCACCGAGGTCGGCGCGAATCTGGTCCAGTGTTTCCCGGACATCAGCCTGGACGGGGGAATGATCGGCTGCAGTCTTCGACATCATCTCCTGCGACGGCAGGCTGATCTGCTCGATGCCGAGGTTGGCGAAATCCTCGATCAAACTTCGTGTCTGCCGTACCAGTTGAAAGATTTCCCTGTGCAACTTGTCGCCCATGGTGGCTTTACTTACCCCGTCTGCTTGTCTATGCTTGACCTGAACCGGTTCCGAACACTGGTCCAGACCAGTCTGAAACCACTTTTCCGCCCCGTCCCGGCTTGTCACTTCAAACCTGCGACCGCCGAACGGGAGCGCACCCCGGGACTCCCTATGGCACCACTGATTATCGGCCTGACCCTGCTGCTGGTGGCCTTCCCGAGCCCCTGCTGGGCCTGGGGAATCGGTTTTCACCTGCAGGTCGGCTCCCTGGTGCTGGAACGCATCGGACTGGTGGCGCCTCACCTGCAGGCGCTGCTGACCGCCTATCCCAACGACTACCTCTACGGCTGCATCAGCGCCGATATAACCCTGGGCAAGAAATTCACCCATTACCTGCGACACTGCCATTCCTGGCGCGTCGCCAAACAACTGCTTGCCGCGGCGCAAAATGACCCGCAGCGAGCCTGTGCCTACGGCTACCTCAGCCACCTGGCCATGGACACCGTGGCCCATTCCTATTTTGTTCCCTACAAGCTGGTACGAACCTTCAATACCGTGATGCTCAAGCACACCTACTGGGAGATGCGCATCGAGGCAAGTGTCGATCCGGAAACCTGGTCCCTGGCGCGAACCATCGCCCGCAAGAACTTCAGCGACAACGACGCCTTGCTGCGCAGCGTCATTGCCGACACCATTTTTTCCTTCGGCACCAACAAGCGGATTTTCAATTCGCTGCTGCTGCTCAGCCGTCTGCAGCATTGGCAGAAGATGATTCGTTCACTCGGCAGCAATTCCCGCTGGGAGATCAGCGACAGCGATCGCGAGGAGTATTTCACTCTCGCCCGGGTCGTCACTGAAAGCATACTCGCCGAGATGGAACTGAGCCCTTACTGGAAGGCTGACCCGGCCGGCGAACGGGCTCTCAACGCGGCCAGAATGATTCGCAAGAACCTCAACCTGCTGTGGCTCGACGGCAAATTGCCGGAAGCCGAAGCAGAACGCCTGCTACTGGAGTTGAAACCCCGGTTTCGCGAGGGGATCACCTGCCCGGAGCGACTGCTGGAAATGCTCTCATCCTTCTGATCGCTGCCGTTTGATTTCCAGGGCTTCATCAAGCAACCGGTCAGCCAGGGCGGTCTTGCTCATCTGCGGCAGTTCAAGGTTGCGGCCGTCACGATAGAGCAGACGGACAATATTGGTTTCGACATCGAACCCGGCCCCCTCGCGAGTGACATCGTTGGCGACAATCAGGTCAAGATTCTTGGCCTTCAGTTTGGCCGCGGCGTGAGCCACCAGCTGGTCGGTCTCGGCGGCAAACCCGATCAACAGCCGCGAACCGTTGAGTTCTCCAAGTTCCGCCAGAATATCCGGATTGCGCTCCAGTTCCAGCAGCGGCGCCTCCCCGGCCCCCTTCTTGATCTTCCGTTCGGCCCGCCTGATCGGCCGATAATCCGCCACCGCGGCCGCCTTGAAAACCATGCCGGCCTCACCGACGCGGTTCATCACCGCGTCGCGCATCTCAACAGCACTGGTCACCGGAATAAATTCCGCCACCGCCGGCCGCGGCAGACAGGTCGGACCGCTGACCAGCAACACCCGCGCGCCGCGCCGGGCCGCGGCGGCGGCAATCGCGTAGCCCATCTTCCCGGAGGAATAATTGCTGATGTAGCGCACCGGATCGATCTCTTCGCGGGTCGGACCGGCCGTGACCAGCACGGTTTCACCGGCAAGATCGGCCGGACGCAACAGACCCCGGGCCGCCTCCAGAATCGCCTCCGGTTCCGGCAGCTTGCCCTTCCCCTGCCAGCCGCAGGCCAGTTCACCGACCACCGGCTCGATAAAATGGTAGCCCAGTTCGACCAGGGTCGCCTGGTTGCGCTGGTAGAGGGGATTTTCATACATGTTGACGTTCATCGCCGGGGCGAACAGAACCGGAGCACGGGTCGCCATCAGGGTCGTACTGAGCAGATCGTCGGCAAGACCGGACGCGACCTTGCCGACCAGGTTGGCGGTAGCCGGAGCGATCACCATCAGGTCCGCCCGGTCAGCAAGGGAAATATGGCCGATTTCACGCTCCTGCAGCAGATTGAACAGCTCGCAGTGGACCGGGTTCCCGCTCAGGGTCTGAAAGGTCAGCGGGGTGACGAACTCGGCGGCGTTGCGGGTCATCACCACCTGCACCTCGGCACCTGCCTTGACGAACAGGCGAACCAGTTCGGCAGCCTTGTAGGCCGCGATGCCACCGCAGACCCCGATAACGACCTGTTTTCCGGAAAACATGTCCAACTCCTTTATTGAACCTGATTCAGGCTGTAAATTCAGCCGCCGATGAACGGATTGACCTGTTTCTCCCGGCCGATGGTGGTGTCGGGGCCATGCCCGCAATGAACGACGGTGTCATCCGGAAGAACCAGCAGTTTACGGCGGATGCCGGAAATCAGCTGTTCAAAGTTACCGCCCGGAAGGTCGGTTCGGCCCACCGAACCGGCAAACAGCACATCCCCGGCGAACAGATGGCCCGCCCCGTAAAGACAGATGCTGCCGGCCGAATGCCCCGGAACATGGGAAATGTCAAAATGGAGCCTGCCGACGTCGATCCGGTCTCCTTCGGCAACCAGGCGTGTCGGTTGCGGCGACTCCGTGGTCTGCAGGCCGTAAAGGGCCGCCTGACTCACGGCCAGTTCAATCAGCGGCACATCGTCAGCATGCATGCACAGTTCGGCGCCGGTCTCCTCGACCAGTTTGCAGTTGGCGCCGATATGATCGAAATGGCCGTGCGTGTTGACGATCGTCCGTACCTTCAGTCCGGAGTCGGAAATTCCTTTCAGGATAAGCTCCGCGTCACTTCCCGGGTCAACCAGCATCGCCTCCCGGGTTTCTTCGCAACCGACCAGGAAACAGTTCACCTGCAGGGGACCGACAGGCCAGGCATGGATAATCATGGTTCATCCTCGTCATTGGAAAAGAGGTTGAGGCTTTTGCCCTTGAGTTGTTCGGCCAGGGAGAAACTGAGAGGGTCGCTGTGCTTCTCCCGACTGTTTTTCTTCACCTCACGCGTACCCGGAATCAGCGGCAGCGGCTTAACCCTGGCGGGAGGTTCACTGTTTTCTTCATCGGACGTCGTGTCGCCCTTGAAAAAATAGCGGTCATAGAGCCGATGGTAACTGGTCCAGCTTCCCTCGCGATGGCTGTCTTTTTCGATATGACTGCGAATACCGTTCATCTTCGAATCGAGGTCGTCAATGAAATTCAGCACCACCGCCTCAAGGGTCTTGGGGCGTTTGGGGGATCCGTATTCATACTGGCCGTGGTGAGAAAGCAGCAGATGCTTCAGATGCACCGCCAGCGGCCGGGGAAAATCATCCAGCCGGACAAGCCGTTGTTCCAGCATTTCAACACCGATGATGATGTGTCCGAGCAACTTGCCTTCATCGGTGTAATCAAAGCTGCGGCGATAACTGAGTTCGGCAACTTTGCCGACATCATGCAGCAGGGCACCGACCACCAGCAGGTCGCGATCCAGCTCGGGGTAATGCCCGGCGACCTTGTCGATCAGCTCGGCAATCGACAGGGAATGCTCCAGCAGGCCGCCGAGATAAACATGGTGCATCGACTTGGCTGCCGGCGCGCTGCTGTAGCCCCGCAAAAAATCCTCATCGGCGAGAAACAGTTCCATCAGAGCCCGCAGATGAGGATTCCGCAGCCCGTCGACCAACTGCCGCAACTGTTCGATCAACTGTTCGGGCGATTGACTGGATGTCGGCAGAAAATCCCCCAGGTCAACCTCCGCTTCCGGAAGCTTGCGCAGATCCTGAACCACCAGCTGCATTTTCCCGAGATAGACGCTGGCCTTGGCCTGAACCTGGATGACATCGTCCTTTTCGAACCGGGAGGCGATTTCATCGACCCCGTCCCAGACTCGACCTTCGACTTCTCCGGTCCGGTCCATCAGTTTCAGAGTCAGGTAGGGTTTGCCGTTCTTGGCCATGGCCGTAACCTTGTCACGAACCAGGAAACTGCTTTCAACCCAGTCCCGCTCACGAATCGTGTTGACAAAAACCTTTTTCACAAAACCTCCCGGTCTCCAACCTGCTTGATAATCTGTTCGGCGGCTTTAAGTCCATCCAGGGCCGCGCTCATGATACCTCCGGCATAACCGGCGCCCTCACCGGCCGGATAAAGACCGGGATGTGAAAGGGATTCTCCGGAAACATCTCTTACGATCCGCAGCGGGGCCGAGGTCCGGCTCTCTATCCCGATCAACACCGCCTCGGCGGTCATGAACCCCCGCATCCGTCGATCGAAACGAACAATTCCCTGCTGCAGGGCGTCGACCAGATCGGACGGCAGCAATTCCCGCAGATCGGCCGAGGTCAACCCCGGTCTGCAGTCGCCACACAACGGCCCCTGCCCGCGACCAAGAAAAGCCATCAGGTTCTGGGCCGGAGCCCGATAGCCGCCGCCACCGGCCTTGAAGGCCCGCTCTTCCAGCCGCTGCTGGTAAAACATGCCGGCCAGAACCCCGGAACCGTAATCGCGTTGATCAACACTGACCACCAGGGCACTGTTGGAGCGCTCCGAGTCACGTCGGTAATGGCTCATGCCGTTGACCGCCAGGCGTTCCGACTCGGAGGAGGCATTGATCACCTCGCCGCCGGGACACATACAGAAACTGTAAACCCCACGACCACTCTTCGCGTCGTTCCATGCCAACCGATAATCGGCGGCCGGCAGCTTCGGATGACGATCGAGGCCGTACTGAATACGATTTATCAGGACGGCGGGATGCTCAACCCGCAGTCCGAGGGCAAACGGCTTGGCTTCGAGCTGAACACCGGATGACGACAGCATAGCATAAGTATCCCGGGCACTGTGCCCCGGCGCCAGAACCAGGGCATCACAGGAGACTTCATCGGCATCATTGATCAGGCCGCCGACAACCCGGCCACGGGAGACCTGCAGCCCGCTGAGACGACTGGAGAACCTGACATCGACACCGAGGCGCTGCAACTCTCCACGAAAACGGACCAAGACCCCGCGCAGGCGGTCAGTGCCGACATGGGGTTTGGCATCGACCAGGATCGATTCGGGGGCGCCGCAGTCAACCAGGGTCCGCAGGATGGTACGGATGCCGGGATGGTTGACGCGGGTGGTCAGTTTACCGTCGGAAAAGGTTCCGGCGCCACCCTCCCCGAACTGAACATTGCTTCGTTCATCAAGACAACCATCCGTCCAGAACCGTTCGACATCCGAGAGGCGCTCTTCCACCGGCCGCCCCCGTTCCAGCAGGGTGACCGCAACGCCATGGCGGGCAAGATTCCAGGCGGCAAAAAGCCCTGCCGGCCCCATACCGACAACCAGCACCCGCAACGGAACAGCGAGACGCTTGGCGGGGACCGGAACAATCTCTTCTTCCCTGGAAAGACGCCTGTTGCGCCGTTGGCGCCGCAACAGGGCATCCTCATCGGCCACACTGAAACGAACGGTAAAAACCCGCAGCACCAGTGGGCGTTTGCGGGCATCAATGGAGCGCCTGACAACCCTGAAACCAGACAATTCTGCCGGATCAAGATCCAGTGCGCGGGCCGTCTCAACCGGCAGCTCCGATTCATCCTGATCGAGCCGCAACGCGACTTCACGCAACAGAAGGGCCATAGGTCGTATCCCGTGGCTGCCGTCAGGCAACCGGCAGTTCGATCAGAAACCGGGCGCCGGCATCGACTGCGTTTTCAACCCGGATCCGCCCCCCAAGGGTCTTGACGATGCGCAACACCACCGAAAGGCCGAACCCGGTTCCCTTGCTCTTGGTGGTGAAAAAGGGATCAAAGATCTGACTGAGATGCTCCTCCGGAATCCCCGCGCCGGTGTCGCTGACCTCAATCTGCAGCACCTGATCGGCTCGACCGAGATGAATTTTAAGCCGACCGCCGTCCGGCATTTCATGCAGAGCGTTGGCGATCAGGTTGGAGAAGATCTGTTTCACTTCTTCGGGATCGGCCATGAACGGCTCGGCGGGGACCAGGGCGACATCCAGCTCGATTTTCTGGGCACGCAGCTGATCGCTGAAAGATTCCAGGACCGAACGGATCAGATCCGGCAGATTCACCTCAGACCGCGGTCCGAGCGGCTGGTTGCTGGTCGCCAGCAGTTTGACCAGCAGCTCGTCGATGCGATCAACCTCGTTGATGATCTTGTCGGCGTAGGTCACCAGTTCAGAGTCGTTCTGCACCGCACCGCGCAGCACCTGGGCAAACAGGCTGATCGAATTAAGCGGGTTGCGGATTTCATGAGCCATGCCGGCCGAGACATGGCCCAGGGCCGCCAGCTTCTCGGCCTGCAGAATTTCCGCGTGGGCCCGTTCCAGTTCCCGGCTTTTCTCTTCGACCCGGTGTTCCAGCTCAAGGTTCCACTCTTCGACCTCGCGCAGCAACCGCTCCCGCTCGCGACGCAATTCAAGATTGTTCAGTTCGATGCGGCGCAGGCGCAAGACCTGCTCAATACGATCAATGAGGTCGTGATTGGAGAAGGGCTTGAGAATATAGTCCGAAGCCCCGGCCTTCATCAGTTCAACAGCGATTTCCTCACTGCCCTTGCCGGTGAACATCACCACGTAACTGGAGGGGTACTCCTCACGGATCAACTTGAGAGCTGTCAGACCATCCATTTTCGGCATCATGTAGTCGAGCAGAACAACACTCGGCTGATGCCGACGCACCAGCTCAACCCCGGCAACACCATCTTCGGCGGTGTGAACTTCGTAACCACGGCTGGTCAGAATCATCGATGTCAGTTCGAGAATGATGCGCTCATCATCGACGACGACAATGCAATCTTTCATCTCGCTGTCCACCCTCCCCATCCAAGAGAACCCGAACCTACAGGGTATAATCGCTGATTCTGGATAAAGACACAAGATACCCCCTGTTTCAGCATTCTGACAAGTGGAAACAGGGGGTTGGGTCGATCAGGAAAGGCGGGAGGCGGTTTTCATCAGGCGGGCGGCACCATCAGTCATCACCCCGGCAGTGAACCGTCATGACCGGAACTGGCGACTTTCGAACCACCTTTTCGGCGGTGCTGCCGAACAGGACATGGTCAAGACCGGTTCGACCGTGGGTACCCATGACGATCAGGTCGGCGGATATTTCAACGGCCTTCTTGATGATCTCATCATAGGGAATACCCGGAACGACAAAGGTCGAAACCGCTTCGTAATCACCAACATGCGTTCGACAGAATCGCTCCATCATCTTCTGCGCGCCCTGCTCGATTTCCTCTTCGAGTTTTTCGAAGGTAATGTGGGGAACGTAGAAACCGCGAAGATCAACCGGTTCGTTGATCACATGAATAATTCCCAGTTGCGCGTTGAACTTCCGCGCCAGCAACAGGGCATGGCCAAAGGCGAAGTCCGAACTGTCGGAGAAATCCGTAGCGTAGAGAATGTTCCTGAAATCTTCCATGGCTCTTCCCCCTTCTCCCCCGAAACAACGACGGGGAATTCAGTTGGCGATCTTGCGCATGACTGACTTCAACTCGTCGAGCTTGACCGGCTTATGGATATATTCAAACGCCCCCAGGTTCATGGCTTCCAGATAGGATTCGACGCCGCCATACGCGGTAATCATGATGACATGGGTTCCCGGGTGATGATTGTGAATTTCACGAAGAAAGCTCAGACCATTCATCTCCGGCATGTTGATATCACTGATGACCAGGCTGACCGGTTCCCGGCTGAGGTATTCAAGTGCTTCCCCGGCATTGGCGGCACTGCTGACCTGGTAACCTTCCTGACTGAGCAGTTTGCTCAGACCGATACGCGCATTTTCCTCATCATCAACGATGAGAACTGTTTTGATTTCCTCTCCCAATGACAATCTCCCGGTTAGACTCTTCTTTAACAACCCTAGCACGACACGGGCCGATGTCAATCACGCGCCAACGCGATCACGACAACATTTTCCATTTATTTTTCAACATGTTGGATACATTCAACGAAAAGAACACCAGTTTTCCAGCAAGGCTTCAAACAACTGCCCGAACGGCCCGGACGCGGAGGCGCCGGCCGCCAGCACCTCCCGGTGGTCGAGGCTGGCGGCCGTCAGTCCGGCGGCAAGGTTGGTCACCAGCGCCAGACCGACAACCTGCAGGCCACAGGCTGCCGCCATAATGGCCTCCGGCACCATCGACATGGAAACCACATCGGCACCGAGCCTACGCAGCATTTCAATTTCTGCGGGTGTTTCATAGCTCGGCCCCGGCAGGGCGGCCAGAACTCCCCGCTGCAGGTTGATCCCCGCCGGTCCGGCGACGGCAGCCAGGCAGTCAAAAACATCCTGTCGATAAAGACGGCTTAAATCGACAAACCGCGGGGGAACCTCACCGGCAAGAGGGTTGTCGCCAAGCAGGTTGAGATGATCACGGAGCAGGACAAACGTCCCCGGCGTCATCTCCCGCGAAATCCCCCCGACGGCACTAGTAATCAGCAACCGGTCAACCGCAAGGGCTTTAGCGAGACGGACGGGAAAGGCGGCCTGACGCGCACTCAACCCCTGGTAGCAGTGAAAACGGCCGGCAAAAGCCAGAACGCGACGATCGCGAACCCGCAGGCAGAGAAGGCGGCCGGAGTGACCGGGTACAGGTGCGGCCGGGACACCCGGAAGATCACCGAAGGGCAACTCGCCAAGAACTTCACCGGAGGAAGCGGCATCAAAACCGGAGCCGAGAATAACGGCCAGGTCATAGTCTATGCTGCCGAACCGGCTGCGCACCAGGTCGGCAGCGGCTTGTATCTGAGGCATTTTCAGGAGTCCAGGAGTCGATTGACCCGTTGCAGGAGGTGTTCGGGCCGGAATGACTTGTTGAGGAAATCGTCGGCGCCGGCCAGGGTGACCTTGCGCGCCTCTTCTTCACCACGGAACACGCTGCTCATGGCCAGCAGGCGGGTATTTCTGATCGCCGGATCGGAACGGATCGCCCGGATCAGCTGGTAACCGTCCATCCTGGGCAATTTCAGGTCAAGAATCACCAGGTCGGGCACTTCCCGCCGAATCACTTCAAGAGCTTCCGCGCCATCTCCGGCCTTGAAAATTTCGATATCAAGCGGCTGCAGAATATCAAGCACCACTTCGCGGAAGAAACGCGCATCATCGACCACCACCACCTTGCTGCGGCGCCCGCAACTGCCATGGGTTCCCGATTTCTGATCCGCCGATTGCCGTGCCCTGAGGCGGACCTCAAAACCGGACTGGCATTTCGGGCACTTGACTCGCGCCACCTCGCGATTGATTTTCGAGGCGTCAATGCGATACCTGGCGGAACAATTGGGACATTGGATGATCATGACGCGCAAGCCTCACTCAACCGGGGCATTACGGAAACGGTCCATGAAACAGTATCGGCCGACGGGGATAAGAGTTTAGCAGAACCTGGTGACCACTTCCAACCTGCATCAGCATTTTCTGCTGACAACAGCGGGGCGATCCTCACTTCAACAGTTTCAGATACTGGCTGGCGAGGCGTCCCCGATCCGATTCCGGGGCGATATCGATGACCCGGGAAAACTCATCCCGGGCCTCTTTCATCTTTTTCTGCCGCATGTAGGACATGCCGAGGCGGTAGTGCGCCTCAAGATAATTCGGCACGAAAACCACGGCTTTCCGGTATTCGACGATTGCGAGATCGGGCTTGTCAAGCGCGTCGTAGGCCTCACCGAGGTAAAGACGGGCCTGCGGATACTGAGGATTGATCTGCAATGCGCGCTGGCAGGATTCAACGGCGTCAATATATTTTCCCAGCTTGATCTGCGCAACCGCCATACCGGTCCGGGCGACCTCGGGGGAGCCGAACAGCAGGTTGTCGGCCGCCAGGCGGAAATGCCGCAAAGCATCCTCCCAGCGTTGCATATCAAGATAGAGCGCCCCGAGGTTGTTGCGGATCTTCGGGTCGCCATGGGAATATTCAAGAGCCTTGAGATACTGCCCCTCGGCCAGTTCATAGGCCTTTTTTCGGTGATAGGCCTGGGCCAGTCCGGAACGGATGTCCGGGTTCTCGGGATCATCTTCGACGGCCAGCAGGAATTCTTTCAGGGCCTTGGTCGGGTTCCCCTCCTGCAGGTAAGAGAACCCGAGGGTTTCGTGGACACTGGCATCTTTCTTCACGTCGGCAACCGGGGTACAGGCCACCGGCAGCAACAGCGCCAGAACAATCAGAAGACGGAGCACCATGGCATCACCCCCTAGAGCATGCCCAGAAGGCGCCCGAGATTCTCGATGAAGTTACGACGTTTGATCTTCATTTCAGCAACTGTCCAACCTTTTTGCAATGGCGTACCCGGAGCCCCCCCGGAATCAGCTGCTTTCCCATCGACGTCAGATGCCATCCCCGTCGGAGTCGGCACTCCCCGCATGAGCGGGAGAGATTGCCAGAACCGGTCCCGATCCGGCTCCGGCATGCGGACAAAATCAAGATTGCCGAGCATGAACCCGAGCGTCTCGGCAAAATGGTTGGCCTCCCCGAGAACACGACAGGCCTCGTCCTTGCCGAGCGGGCCCTCCCGGTTGAGGTAAATCGCCAACCGGCAGGCTTCATGCAGATGCAGAATAATCGCCACCCGGAGCCCGCCGGTAACCTGAAAAACACAAATGTAGGCGGTCGCAAGTTGAGGCTCAAGCCCCGGCAGGCTGACCTGAACATCGCTCAGGGAACGTTCCAGCCTGAGAACCTGGCGGGCGGGAATATTCAACCTCAGTCGTTTTTCATCCCACTGAAACATCACCCTGGTCAGAGTCCTTCAAATTCGGTGAGCAGTTTGAAGCGCCGAAAACGCTCTTCGATATCACGGTACTCAAGATCCCGGAGCCGATCGAGACTGAAATTTTCCACAACAAAGGAGGCCATGACGCTGCCGAAAATAATGGCCTGGCGAATGCTCCCGTCACCAAAATTCCGGTTGGCGGCCAGGTAGCCCATAAAGCCTCCGGCAAAAGTATCACCGGCGCCGGTCGGATCGAATACCGTTTCCAGCGGATAGGCGGGAGCGGCAAAAATCGTATGCTCACTGAACATCAGCGCACCATACTCACCCCGCTTGATGACCACCGTTTTCGGTCCCATGGAAAGAATGGACTGAGCGGCCTTGACCAGGTTGGCCTCTTCAGCCAGTTGCCTGGCTTCGGCCTCGTTGATCATCAGGATATCGACCCTGGTCAGGGTTTTCAACAACGCCTCGCGCCGGCCCGAAATCCAGAAATTCATGGTGTCACAAACCACCAGTTCCGGATGACGCACCTGGTCCAGAACCTGGGACTGAAGTTCGGGGTCGATATTGCCGAGGAAAACAAAATCGGCGTCCCGATAGGACTCCGGCAGAATCGGCTTGAAGTTCTCGAAGACATTCAGGCGGGTGTCGAGAGTCTTGGCCTCATTCAGATCATAGCCGTACTCCCCCTTCCAGCGGAAAGTTTCTCCGGGGACAACCTTGACGCCTTCGAGATTCACATTGCGGGCCCGCAGAAAATCGAGATGTCGCTGCGGAAAATCCTCGCCGACCACCGCAACCAGGTTGATGTCGGCAAAAAAACTGGCTGAGGTTGAAAAATAGGTTCCCGAACCGCCGAGGACCTCCTCAACCCTGCCGAACGGGGTCTGTACCGAATCGAAGGCCACAGAACCGACCACCAGAATACTCATCACCTGCTCCTGAAACGGAAAAATCGTCCGATGGTCAGTCACCGGATTACAAAGTTCATATATACCGTTTTAATCTGACGACCGCAAGCTCCATTCAGGAGAGATATTTTCCCATGATCACGGCCAGTTTTTCCCTGGTTGCCGCCGGTATCAACGCGCGGTCGGTCATGATGGCGTACTGCAGCGCCATCCCGCAGCTGCAGGTCCGCTCGCCGGCCAGACATTTCACGGCCGCGGCGATAATATCTTTCGCCATGGCGACATTCTGCTGAATCAGGGCGACCACCGCCTCGACCGAAACATCCTCATGCCCCTCATACCAGCAGTCGTAATCGGTCGCCAGGGCGATGGTGCTGTAACAGAGCTCGGCCTCGCGGGCCAGCTTGGCCTCGGTACTGTTGGTCATGCCGATGACGTCAACGCCCCAACCGCGATAGATACGCGACTCGGCGCGGGTCGAAAACTGCGGCCCCTCCATGCAGAGGTAAGTCCCGCCTTCGTGAACCGTCGCCCCCACCTCACGTGCCGATTGTGCAAGGATGGCGGCCAGACGACCGCAGACCGGGTCGGCAAACTGGACATGGCCGACGATGCCTTCACCGAAGAAGGTACTGTTACGGGCAACCGTCCGATCAAAGAACTGGTCGGGGATGACAATATGGCCGGGAACGATCTCTTCCTTCATGCTGCCGACCGCCGACACCGAGATGACCTGGTCGACACCGAGTTTTTTCAGGGCGTAGATGTTGGCGCGAAAATTCACCTCGGACGGCAGCAGCCGATGGCCGCGGCCATGACGGGGCAGAAAGACCATGCGGACATCGCCGAGTCGACCGGTGACCAGCAGATCCGATGGATCGCCATAGGGGGTGCCGACCTTTTCCTCACGGACATCTTCGAGGCCTTCCATGGCGTAAAGACCACTGCCTCCAATCACTCCAATCGTCATTTCCTTCATCAGACATCTCCCTCTTTTTCCTGCCCGGGGCAGGTACAGTTTTCCAGTTCACCCTTGAGTTGTCCGCAGGCGGCCAGGATATCCCTGCCCTTGCTCGCGCGACGCACCGCCACCAGGCCATGGTCCAGCAGGAAAGTCTGGAACCGACGGATGGTCCGGTCATCCGGGGTCTGAAAAGGAGACCCCGCGTATTCGTTGAAGGCGATCAGGTTGACCTTGGCCTTCACGCCGTGCAGCAACCGAACCAGCTCCCTGGCATCGGCCACCGCGTCATTCACTCCCCGCAGGAGGATATATTCGAAGGTGATCCGCTCTCCCGGCTTCAGCGGATAATTGCGGCACGCCGTCATCAGCTGATCGAGGGGATAACGTCGATTGATCGGCATCAGCCGGTCACGCAGGGCATCGTTGGCGGCAGTCAGAGAAACCGCCAGTCCGACCCGGACGCGGCACCCCAACTCCTCCATCTGCGGCACCAGCCCGGAGGTCGACAGGGTCACCCGGCGCGGGCTGTAATCAAAACCCTCGGGGGCATAGAGGATCTTCAGGGCGCCGATGACATTATCCAGATTATGCAGCGGCTCCCCCATCCCCATCAGGACGATATTGTTGACCGGACCGTCCTTGCGGGCGGCACAGACCTGGTTGACAATTTCTGCGATCGTCAGGTTGCGGGTCAGGCCGAAAGAACCGGTAAGACAGAAAGAACACTGCATGGCGCAACCGACCTGGCTGGAAATACAGAGCGTCGAACGCCCCCCCTCCATGGGGATACGTACCGTCTCCACGGTTTCACCGTCAGCAAGGCGGAACAGATACTTGCGGGTGCCGTCACGGCTGACCTGCACCGTCTCCGGCTCCCAGTTGGAGATCATTGCACGCCCGGCGAGATCTTCGCGCAGGACCTTGGAAAGGTCGGTCATGGCGGCCAGGTCGCAGACCCCGCGCTTGTAGATCCAGCGCAGCAGCTGGCGGGCGCGAAAGGCTTCCTTGCCGAGTCCCTGGAGAAATTCGGTCAACTGTTCAGGAGTTAAATTTTTCAGGTCAACTGGCGACATAGAAATATCCGGGGATCGGGTCGTTACACACCATCGGCCAACAGCACACCACAGCGTCAATGCATCGAGGCGTCAAGGTATCGGATTTTTTATCAAATCAAGGCGCAGCCCGATGAGCGCGGAGGCGTAGCCCTGAATCAGTGAGCCCCATGTCGGCGGATAGCACAAGTCATTGATCTGCCTGAGCTTCCCAAAAATCACCAGCGAACCTATGGGTGCGCTTCAGATTTTTGAAAATCTCGTTCAGGTCAAGCACTTGCACTCTCCACCCAACAGGAACTCACCGATGCAGGGTAGCGACAGCTACGTCGCACAAGCGAAGCGGGCCTGCAACGCAGAGTTGATGAAAAAGCCGACGCCCTACGCAAAAAAGGCCTTGCGGATGGTACCCGCAAGGCCTTCAAGATGCAAGTTTTCAACTCGTTTAAAGCAGTTCCAGCCCGGAAAAGAAGTAACCGATCTCAAAGGCCGCGGTTTCAGGAGCGTCGGAACCATGAGTGGCATTTTCACCGATCGAGGTGCCGAATTCCTTGCGCAGGGTCCCTTCGGCAGCTTCGGCGGGATTGGTGGCTCCCATCAGGTCTCGCCATTTTTTAATCGCGCCCTCGGCTTCAAGCACCATGACCACGCAGGGCCCGCTGCTCATGAAGTCGGTCAGTTCACCAAAAAAGGGACGTTCCTTATGGACATAATAAAAACCCTCGGCCTCAACCTTGCTCAGGTAGAGTTTTTTCAGACCGACAACCTTGAATCCCTCGGCATAGATGCGGGCGAGAATTTTCCCGGCATGACCGGCGGCGAATGCATCGGGCTTGATAATTGCGAACGTCTGTTCCATAGTTCTTTTATAACCTCCCTCAGGATGAGTTCTCGTGCGTAAAAAGACGCGACCTTTTAGCACTGCCCGGGGAAAAAGTCAAGCAGCCTCACGTTGCCTGCGTCGACTTCTTCCCGCCCTGTTCCTGATCCTCGCCGGGGTCTCAACCGCCTCGGCATGGAGCCCGGTGCGCTATGCAGAATCGTTGCTTACGGACGGCAGTCCCGCCGTCATCGGCCACAACCGGGATTATGTGGTCGGGTCCAATGAGACCCTGATGGAAATTGCCGTCAAGACCGGCGTCGGCTTTGACAACCTGTGCCGGGCCAACCCGGACAGTGACCCCTGGCATCCGCAGGTCGGCTCCCGCCTGATCCTTCCCCTGGCGTTTCTGCCCCCGGACGACCTGATTACGGGGATCACCATCAATCTGGCGGAGATGAGACTCTACCTGGTCTGGTCAGAGGATGGGCAACGCCGGATACGCGCCTACCCGCTCGGCATCGGCAGGGACGGCTGGGAAACGCCGCCGGGTGATTTCCGCGTCACCCGCATCCTGCGCCATCCATCCTGGACACCTCCGCCGTCGCTGCGCAAAGAAAAACCGGACCTGCCGGCGGTGATCCCGCCCGGTCCGGACAATCCCCTGGGAGAGTTCTGGATCGGCACCAGCGCCCCGGGAATCGGGTTGCACGGCACCAATCAACCGTTCGGCGTCGGTCGCCGGGTCAGCCACGGCTGCCTGCGCCTCTACCCGCGCGATATCCGTGATCTCGTCACCCGGGTCAAACCGGGGATGCCGCTTCGCATCCTCAACCAGCCGGTGAAAATCTCAGTCAGAGCTTCCAACCTCTACCTGGAAAGCCACGCGCCCCCCCTCAACCCGGAGCCGCTGCCGGCAACAGTTCCGATGGACCGGATGGATATCCACCGGGCGATTCTGGCTGCTCGCGGCATCCCGTTGCGGTTTTCAATCCAGAACTGAGAACTGATCCTGTTACTTTTTCAAACTCAATTCGAATGCTTTTTTTGCCTCGTCGGCACTTTGCGCCGCCTCGCCCGCCGAAGCTTCGGCACGACGAGCGGCGTTCTCCGCCCGGTTCGCGGCGGCATCGGCCCGCTGAGCGGCAACGGTCGCCCGCCCGGCAGCATCATCCGCCTTCTGGGCATATTGGGCCGCCTGCTGACCCGCCGCAGTCGCCTTTTCGAGCAGAGCCCGGTCAGACGGTGAAAGCTGCGCCGTACAACCAACCAGCAATATCGCCGCCAGAGCTGCCAATACTGTCAATCGTCCCATCTTCAAACCTCCATCGCAGGTGAATTTCAGGTTCCCGCCTCAAAAGCGACAACCAGTCTCGTTCATCAGTGTGTTTAATATCTAGCGCAAAACACCCCACTGTCAATCTCCCATGCCTCACGGCAGATTGTTCATAAACTTTTCACCCCGATGGGTCGATAAGGGAGATAGCGAACATTTAACCCCGAATTCGTGTTCTCACGGCTTCGGGCCGAAGACTTCACAATCCGCACGGCCGGACCATTCCGGACCGACGGCCTCTGCGACTCTTCAGGAGGCGGATATGCACAAAGAAAAACCGATCGAACCTGTTTTCAGCCTGCGCTTTCAACTCAAATACTGCCTGGCCATGGTCGCCGGGTCGATCCTCACCAGCCTGGTCCTCTTCTTCTATCTCGATCAGGGCCTGGGCAACGGCTATTTTGAATCACTGGTCACCCTGAGCAATCTCGAGGCGACGGTTCCCTCCTACCTGATCATATCCTTCAGCGTCCAGCTGGTTCTGATCATCCTGATTACCATCGTCATCCACCTCTTTGTTTCACACAAGATAGCCGGCCCGGTCTACCGTTACGAACTCGCCCTGACCAGCATCCTCAAGGATGACCTGCGTTACGATGTGCGCACCCGCCAGGGAGATCAGCTCAAATCAATGGTCCATGCACTCAATGGGTTCATCGATTCCATGCGGGACATCTTCACCGAGGTTCACAATCTGCATGAACTGCTTGACGAAGAATTGAAACACGATTCGCCCGATTTCGAGAAGGTGGCCGCTGCGGCCAGACAAATGCGACTGCAGCTCGCCGCTGATTCCAGGAACAACGGAGGGGCTGAATCATGAAAAAACTGCTCATATTCAGCTGCATTCTGGTTGGGATCGGCAGTTCGGCTTTTATCGGCTTCGGCCGTGACAACGGCCCTCATGATTTTACCGGCAAGTGCGAACAATGCCACCTGGTGGCGCCGCAGAAGGGACAGCCCGGGATTTTTGTCCAGGATATCGACTCTCTCTGCGAATCCTGCCACCAGATCGTTGAAAGCAATTCCCACCCATCCAAAGTTGCACCGAGCATGAAACTGCCCAAGGGTTTTACTGTCGACTGGCAGGGGCGAATCACCTGCACAACCTGTCATAATCCGCACCCCGACAATGTCGCCGACAATCCCTTCATGTTGCGATCATCCAAGCGGGGCAAGCAGTTCTGTGTTTCCTGCCATAAAGATCTGTTCAAAAACCCGAAGAAACATCTTTCGGCGTCCCGCATTGCTCACACCAAGAGCTGGACACCGCCGACCCGGGACACGCTCGACAAGGCTCTGGACCAGGTTTCCCTGGACTGCCTCACCTGCCACGAGGGGAGCGTGGGACCGGCCGCCAAATTCTCATTGCCGAACGAGAGAAACCTGACCTTCAGGGGCACGAACTTCAGTCATCCGATCGGCATGGACTACGCGCAGGCGGCTTCCAGCAATCGCGAACTGCGATCAGTGGATGACCTTTCGCCGATGATTTCCCTTTACGAAGGCAAGGTCGGCTGCGCTTCCTGTCACAACCCGTTCTCCCACGAAGAGGAAATGCTGGTTTTCAACAATCGACGCAGCGCCCTCTGTCTCGAGTGCCATATCAAATAGGAGGCTGACATGCGCTACCCTTTCCGTCGTCGCAATTTTTTCATCAAAAAAGAGTTTCAGGGAAAATTCATTCTCATTTACGGTCTGACCCTGATCGGTCTTGCCGCACTGATCACCTGGATTCTATCGACCAAGATACGTAACGCGCTGGAATGGCAGATCTACTCATCGCATCTCCGGGTGGAACGGACCGGTGATTTCATGTTCGGCCTGCTGATGGAAACCAATGTTATCGGCATCCTCGCCATCCTCGGCCTGGTCATTCTTATTTCGATGGTCATCGTCAATCGGCTCAACCTTCATTTTCAACGCATGGGCACAACCCTGAACCAGATGGCTAAGGGGGATTTCAGCCAGCCCCCGCAGGCACCAAGCCGGTTTCAGGAAATTACCCAGTTGATTTCCCTGCTGGAGGAGATGAAGATGCACTATCGGGAAAAGTTTGCTAGTCTTGACGATATTCTGCAATCGATCGAAACAGCAGCCCGTGACCAGGCCGATACCGACAGACTTATACAGGAACGGGACCGGTTGTCACAACTGCTCAGCCGGACCCGTCTGCCCGACTGAGTTCGGCTGCCCGGACTGTGCAATCCCCCGCCCGCGACCGGGGACCTGCCATGGATGGAGATTCACATGCCACACCTGTTCTTCAGGAGCCTGGTTTGCGCCCTGCTGATACTGCTGGCAACGGCAACGGCGGGCCTGGCCGGCTCCCGCATCAACCGCAGCGGTTATATTGCCATCAGCATCGATCCGATTCTCTATGAATCCAATCTCTGGGAAACCTCGCACCGAATCACTCTCGATAAATTTTTCACCGCCGAAGCCGCTGATCTCGGAGAAGCCCTGGCCGAAGGGCTGGAAAAAACCGCCTTCCGCGGCCAATTGCGGGTATTGCCCGGCTACAAGGCCGACGAGCAGGAGGAGTTCCGCACCAATGGATCCCCTGACACGTTCCTGATCACTGTTGATATCCGCTCCCGTTACGGGCTGACCAAAAGCAGTCCGGCGGCGGCCTGCCTTTCCGGGATCAGCTGTTTCCTGCTGTCACCGATTAATATGTTCACCTATGAATCAAAAACCGAGGCCAATGTCACCGCCTTCTATTTCACTCCGGCGGGAAAACGGCTGCGACTGGTTCAGGACCACTTCACCTCCGAAGGCCAGATGTCGGGCGACTTCTACGATGCCATGAACATGTCGCAGGAACTGGAGTGGATCACTGAGCTGACCCGGCGCGCCATCGATGATCTCAAGCGCCAGATTCTCGCCGAGGTCCCGACCGACCTGGTCTCCCGTTCATGGCGAAAAGCGGCCGACGACCTCAACCGGCCGCCGGCCGGCGAAACCGCCCGTCCCGGTCTGCCGCCCGTCCCCCGCCTGGCCCGAACCAGAATCAAGCTGTCGGAAACGGAGACCGGGCACAGACCCGGGTCCGCCGCCCCGCAGGCATCCCTCAACCTGCAGCAGATCCTGCGCAAGGTCAGTCCTTCGATTTTCAAGGTCATCACCGAACGCGGCACCGGCAGCGGTTTTGCCATCTCCAGCCGCGGTTTCGGCGTGACCAGCCTGCACGTGGTCGACAAGGCCGGCAAACTGCGCATCCGCTTCCACAGCGGCAAGGAGCAACCGGCCCGGGTTGTCGCGCGCCACCCGGATCTCGACCTGGCCATTCTCTCCTTCAGGGCAGAGTCCGCTCGCGCCATCCCGCTGGGCGATTCCCTGAAGAGCGTACCCGGCGACAAGGTCATCGCCATCGGCTATCCGCTCGATGTCGGTCTGTCCATCACCCCGGCAACGATCGCAGCACTTAAAAAGTACCGCGGCCTGCCGCTGATCTACATCGATACCCTGGTGCCACCGGGAAATTCGGGGGGACCACTGGTCAACAATCAGGGAAGAGTCATCGGCATCACCTTCCGCAAACAGCAGCAGTCCGACAAGAAGGGGACAACTCTGGCCCTGCCGATCAACGAGGCACGAAAAAAATTCGAGCCGTTTCTTGAGTTCTCCGACCCGGGGTAAGCCGGCAGCGGCCCGTTGCTGACCGTTGACGACTCAGGGCATGAGCGCGCTGACGGCCTCATCTATTTCGCGGCCTTCGTAGCCTTCTGCCCGCAGTGCCGCCACATAGTTTTCCAGAACCTGGTTGGCGGGAACTGTTTTCCCCTCACTGGTGTAGGTTTCATAAAGCTGGCGAACCAGGAGGTCATTGATCGGGTCGAACTGCAGGGCCTTGTGTCCGACCTGGGCCGCTTCGCTGAAAAGCTTCTGATCCAGCAGCAGGTCGATCCAGACCTGTGAACTTTCAAGAAAAAGAAGCAACAGGTCCTGTCGGTAATACTCGCGATTTTCATCCAGCGGCAGGGCCAGATTCAACTCTCCCCGCCAGAGACGATGAGCGCGACGGAAAGCCTGGTCAGCCTGCCAGGTCTCCCGCCGCTTGGCATGGCGGATACCCTGCCGGACGAGAATTTCGAACTCGGCGGCATCAACCCAGCTGTGATCAAGGCACAACGTCCCCTTCTGCAGGTAGAAAAAATCTCTTGCTGTTCCCCCGTCGAGAATCCCGTCGAAAGCTTTGCGAAGGCGTGACAGCAACGAATCAAACTTGGAACGAGCCTTGTCCGCTGAACTGTCGGGCCAGAACTGGTGTTGAATATCCTCCTGCCGCAACTGCAGGTTGGGCGCCGTCAACAGCATACCGAGCAATTGCCGCAACGCCGAACTCAGTTCCTGCCGCAACTGCAGGGTACGACCGCCGACGGCAAGGGAAAATTCACCCAACACCCGAAACCGCAGTAACGGCAGCTGCCGACCATCCCTGGTAAAACTGACGTAGGTTCGCCGCCGGGCCAGAGACAAGGGCATCTCACCACCGATGTCCAGTTCAATCGCCGCTTTCACCAGACGGACCGCGACATCGGGATACCACCCATAAAGGTTGCTGTAGGATTGCTGTTCCATCATCTCGGCCCAGCGACTTAAATCTTCGACCGCTGTCGCCGCATCCCGCTGATAATGAACCAGGCCACGGTAGGCAAGAGCCGAACAGAGCAGGAAACGGTCATCCAGGTCCCCGGCCAGGGCGACGGCACGGTCGAAATGCGCCAGGGCACGAGAGAGATCGTCCGTTTCAAGCCGCATCAGCCCCAGGCAAAGCTCGGTTCGGACCACAAAGAAAGGTCCCCCCAGCAATCGTCGGGATTCCTCAGCCAACCGTCCGTATTCAAGCCCCTGCTCTCTCCTGCCGAGCAGAACCGCCAGGCAGGAACGAAACTGCAGCAACTGGCTCTTCAGGTGAGGCGTCTGCCCGCCCGGCAGGGAAAGGGCAACCCCCAGCAGTTCATCCGCCTGCTGGTAATGCCCGTGCGCCAGTTCGCTCTGCGCATCGAGGAGCATCAGCTGCGACTGAACCAGGCATTGTTCAAACACGCTCAGCGACGCCAACCGTCGGGCAAGATTTTTCTGTCGCCTGCTGCCGAGAACATCTCCCATGTTCTCCAGCAGCAGAGCGCGAAATTTGAGCAGAGCGAGTCGCGTCGAGGGATTGACCTCGCCGGAATTGTTCAGGTGCCTTGACGTCAGTTCAAACTCGCGGATGGTAGCGCGCCAATTACCATGACAGAGTTGCTCAAATCCCCTTACCATGCGTATCAGCACCTGGTATTCAAGCCTGCTCTGCTGAACGGGATTCGCAACGGCAATCTCCAGGTAAAGGTCTGAGGCCTGGAAATCACTGTTGAAAAACAGGTGCCCAAACGCCAGATAGAGACAGACCTGCAGCAGGAGATGATCCTCCGCTGCCGATTGCTGAGCTGAAAACAGGCTGTCAGCGAGAGCCAGAAATGACCTGCCGGCAATGAAATCACCATCGACGAGACAGCAGTAATGAACCATTTGCGCCGCTGTATAAAGCTGGCCGAGATTGTCTTCACGCTGTCGAAAACTGTTCAGGGCAACTTCAAAATGAGGACGGGCCTGCTGTGGCTGGTGTTCCAGCAGAGCCAGGCCCAACAGACAGCTCAGCCATGGGTAGCGCCCGCCATCGAGGTTCTTGAGGACATCGATCTGCGGTATTAAACTGCAGACATCACCCCGGCCGTAAAGCATCGGACCGATCTGCGCCGTCACCCGCTCCGCGGCGTCTTTGTCACCAGCCAGCAACAGGTAGTTGATCCCCTCGGCGAAGGCTTCCTGGGAGAGGTGCCAATCAGCCGCGGTGAGATAGACCCGCTCTATTTCCGCCTGTTCGAGTTCCTGATGAGCACGAGATGAAAGGTAATCCAGAAAATGTTCATGAAATACGTACAGATCTTCCCCGCGCCGGCAGGTGACAAAAAAATTGTGCCGTACCAGGTATTCCAGGGCGGACCGGATATCCTCGATATCCGCCAGTTTTTCAGCCAGTCCCCCCGGAATCACGTTGAGCAACCCGAGCTTGAGCAGAGAATGACGCAGGTTTTCAGGGAACCGTGCAAAGAGTTCACCGCGAAAACGGCTGAAATCCAGTTCGCCATCGTCCTGAAGCAGAGTGGCGAGCTGCTGCAGGATTTCTGACCCGGACCGGGTATCCACCGCCTCTCCGGCACTTATCAGACCGGTCACCCAGCGCAGGGCGGCGGTCTTCTGCACCACCTGTTTGCGTAATCCCTGATTAGCACTGCGCAATTCTCTTTCCAGGGACTTGATGCGCAGCAAGGCCCGAATCCGCGCCAGCAATTCAACATTGCGGATCGGCTGCGAAATAAAATCCTGGGCACCGGCCTCAAGCCCTTCCGCCCTCAATTCGGGGGTCGACTGATGGGCCGTGATCAACACCACCGAAACGTCATGGGTGCGATGGTCACTCTTCAGCCGACGACAAACTTCGATGCCGTCCATCCCGGGCATCTGCATATCGATAAAGGCCCCATCCGGGGGACTCTGAAAGGCCAATTCAAGAGCATCCAGGCCGTTTGAGGCGATCTGCAGACGACAGTCGGGCAAATTCTGCTGTATCAGCTCCTGAAGCAGGGTCAGGTTGGTCGGATTGTCATCCACCAGCAGCAATTGATAATCTTGTTGAGTCATGGCCTTTCCTCGCTGGTTCCCGCCCCTGAACGATGGGATGGCGACGATCCGACATGAATCGCGCCGGGAATTTCCTGTTCACCGTTGGGACCTGAGATACGCAGGGTATAATAACCATCGGCCGCAGGCCGAGACAGGACTGCTTCAAGCCGCCCGCGCGTGGTCAGACTGACGGAACCGGCTTCGACGACGTCCGGAAGCTGGAACAATCTGCTCCCGGCGGCCCGCAACCACAAAAAATCCGGCCCGGGCAGAACCTGTTTGGCCATCCCCGGCACAACGATACGTCCGATCAACCGCGGATGGGAAGGCCGGGAGACGTCGATCGCCTGAACGCCTCCGGAAAGGTCGGCGATATAGACCCGCCCTTCCCTCAGGCTCAGGGACCGGGCACGGCCGTAAGTCTGCAGATGTCCAACGGTTCGGATTGTACCATCCTTTCGCAGCGCGGCAACAACCAGTCCATTCTCCAGGTCGGCAATATAGACATAGCGGCCATCCGTCCTGACATCATAGAAATCACTCATATCTTTCAACGGCGCCGCCAATTGCAGGCGGCGCACCAGTTTCGGTTCTCGCGGGCGACTGATATTGACCACCGCAAGCCCCGCCCTGCCGGAAGCGACCAGCGCATAGGAGCCCTCGACAACCACACTGCGTGCCATCCCGGCGAGCGATAACCGACCAACCATCAGCGGCAGGCGCGGGTTGCCGAGATCTACCACCACCAGGCCGGCTCGACCGCAGGCGACATAGGCAAGGTTCCCGCGGACCTTGATTCCTCCAGGCTGGGCCGGCAGAGGCAATGACCCGAGGACTCTCATCGATCCCGGGGTACTCAGATCAATCACCTGCAACCGGTCCCCGCTCAACAGAACAACCAGGTCACCGATCAGGTCGAATCCCAGACCGCCATCCCCGAGCAGAACAGGTGCTCTTTCCGGCCAGGCAAGCGAGTGCAGAGAAAGATAATATTTGTCATTAAGAACCAGGAGCGACTCGTTGTCGAGCAGCATATCCACTGCTCCCTTCGGAGCAGAAAGAACCTGAACCTGTTCCGGTCGAGCCGGAACAGCCAGGGAAAAAAACCGAACTCCGGAGAAACCGTCCGCCACCAGCAGCGTTCCGCCGACGGTCCGCAAAGCTCCCACCGAGTTGGTCAGGGGAATGTTCCAAACCAGTTCAACTCCCTTTCTTCCCCGTGACGTCGGACGCAGAACACCAAGACCTGACCGGCCGAGACGGACATAAAAACATCCGGCCCCGGCAGCTATGGCGGTGACACGCGGCAGGTCGAGATTGCCGCGGAGCAGTATCAGCCGCCCCCCGGGCCGCAGTCGAAACAAGGCCAACTGTCCTGACCTGAGCAGGGCAAGGACGCGGTCTTCACTCACCGCCAGCGCCACGACGCTCTGATCCATTGGCCGCAGCTGCAGGGATCGCAGTTGGCCGTCTGGAGACATCTCGACGGTCCTGATCCCTGCTTCTCCCTCAGCGACCAGCAGGGTTCGTCCACTGAAGGCCATCCCGTGGGGACGACCGGTTGTCGATAAACCGCCGAGGGGACGCGGATGATCCGGGTCCGCCAGGCTGAAGCAGAGAATGCCGCCCAAGTCATCGGCGACCAGCAGTATACCGTCCCGGACGACGATCGCCCTTGGCTGTCCCGGCAAAGACAGACGATTCCGGACCTCGAGTCGCGGGCCGACGCGAGCGACAACAATCAGCTCACCGGCATTACTGCCGAGAAAGAATCGTCCGGCCCCTTGACCGATACAGACAATCGACCAGTTCTGATAAAGCCGGCCGTCCAGTATCGGTTCCCGACGGCCATCAAGCCGATAGCTCACCAGACCATAGGGTTGTGTCGCCACCAGCAGACGATTTCCGGTCACGGTAAAAAACGCGGGACTCCCCAACAAGGAAAAACCTTCAACAACCGGGATCTTGTCGAAATCCGGCAGGGGAAGATACTTCAGACCGGTACGGGCATCACCGATGTACAACATCCCGGCGGCAGCAGAAACCGCGCGGACACTGCCAGTGGTGGCGATAAAACCCTGCTGACCAGAACGGAAGGAGGAATCGGGACGTACCAGCAACACACCATGATTGGTGCCGAGATAAACCGTATCGTCTCCAACTTCAAGGCTGATGAGTTTGTCGTGTTCCGTCGTGAACAGCGCCCTGGGAGTTTCTCCGCCACCGTCGGGAACGTAATAAAGGTTGGTTCGGGTCATGGCCAGAGCCCCCCCCTTCCAGCCCCGAACCTGCCTGGTCTGACCCGGCACCTTGATGTGGCTGAACGAGCCGACATCCCCATTCTGTCTGATCGGAAAAATAAGCAGGCCGTAATGGTCATCGGCCACCAGCAGCCGGTCGCCACTGATCGCCAGATCGACGACCCGATCGGGTGTCGACACTTTGCGCAGGACCTCCGGGGATTTCGGATCTGAGAAATCGATGATCAGAAAATCCCGTTCTCCAACGGCAACGTAAGCTTTGTCCCGACGACAGGCCAGACCATGCACCGGCCCGTCAAAAGCCAGGGTGCCGAGCAGTTGCGGTGAGGAAGGGTCGCTTATGTCCACCAGCTGTAAACCACTCTTAACGCTGGTGATCAGCGCCAGTGAACCGACCACCGCCACATTCCATTCGGTCCCCGGCAGCGGCAGACTGGCAAGAACCGACGGTGCGGACGGCTGTGAAATGTCACAGAGAATCAGTCCGTCAGGCGAATTCGCCAGCAACAACAGGTTGTCCTTGCGGGCCATCCCGTTGATCATCCCGGAAAAAGGGAGTTCTCCTCTCACCATGTGCTGATTACCGATGTCGGGCAACAGGCTGACGTGGGTCTGCCGACCGAACCCGGACCCGGCCAGGGCAACCCTGATCCGGCCATCCGGGGCATCTTCCACCGACAGCAGGGCCCGCACCGAAAGGGGGGACGTCTCGGGAAGAGGCCTGGCGAACCAGAGGCCGGACGACAACAGCAGGGCGCAACCGGCCACCAGGAGCACAACCCGCAGCTTCATCCCCCCTCCTCGACAGCTGATGTTTCATCCGCTTCACCGAGCCAGCGCTGAAGAACCAGCAACAGATCCTCACGCCGAAAGGGTTTGCACAGATGGTCATCCATCCCCGCGTCATGACAGGCGGCAATATCTTCAGGAAAGGCATTGGCGGTCAGGGCGATGATCGGGATGGAAAGACCTTTTTGCCGCAACCGCCGCGTGGCTTCATAACCGTCGACAATCGGCATCTGACAATCCATCAGCACCAGGTCGACCCGCTGTTCTTCCAGCAGTTCCAAGGCTTCCTCGCCCTGGTGGGCGATCAGCAGCCACCCCTCTTCATCCGCAAGAATGCGTTGCACGAAATCACGGGTGGTCGGATTGTCTTCGACCAGCAACACCCGCCATCCCGGCGGCAACTGCATTTGGGGTGAATCCGGGGAGAGCGCCGTTTCCGGCGGCTGGGACTGAATCTGCAACAGTTCGTTCAGGGTTTTGACCAGCTGCACCGACCGGATCGGTTTGTAGAGCCAGTGAATATTCGGACCACAGCCATCATCTGCCAGCGACAGGTTCCCCTGTTCGCACATCATCACCAGCCGGGTTTCCCGGAACCGAGCCTGGGAGGAAATCGCCGCCGCCAGGCGTTTACCTCCCAGTCCGGCCATGTCGGCATCGAGAAAAGCGGCGACAAACGGATTCTGATCAGCAGCCTCAGCCAGCATCGCCAGGGCCTGACGACCGTTGACGGCATGCTCGACTTCGAAGCCGCAGGCGGCCAGTTTGTCGGTCAGAATGTCGACGGCATGCTGATCATCATCCACGATCAACAGCCTTCCACCACGCAGTTGTTCCGTGATCAAGCTCGGTTTCACCGACTGCCGCGGTTGTCGCCGCAACGAAATTTCAAACCAGAAGCACGATCCAACCCCGGGAGTACTCTCAACCCCAACCTCACCGGCCATCAGACCGACCAGTTGCCGAACAATAGCCAGGCCGAGGCCGGTCCCGACAAACTTCCGGTTCATCGCTTCGCTGGCCTGGGCAAAACTGTCGAAAATCCTGCCCTGCAGGAGCGGGTCGATCCCGATCCCGGTATCCTCGACCTCGAAACGCAGGTATACGGAAGAAGAATCCTGCTCCAGGGCCGCAACCCGGATACGCACGTCACCACGTTCGGTGAACTTGACTGCATTCCCGACCAGGTTGAGCAGAATCTGCCGCAACCGACCGGCGTCACCACGCAGCAGAACCGGCAGTTCGGGAGGGAGTTCACAGCCGAGGTGCAGGCCTTTTCTCGCCGCCGTTTCGCTGAACAGCTCAACAACTTCTTCCAGGCTCTCGCCGAGATCGAAATCTTCTTCCGTCAGAACCAGTTTACCGGCTTCAATCTTGGAAAGATCAAGCAAGTCGTTGAGGATTTCAAGCAAGGCTTCTCCCGAGTTGAACACCGTCTGCGCCAACTGTTGCTGCTTTTCGTTGAGGCCGGTATTGAAGAGCAGCTCCGTCATCCCCAGCACGCCGATCATCGGGGTTCGGATTTCATGGCTCATATTGGCCAGAAACTGCGACTTGGCCCGGTTCGCCGCTTCGGCACGGTCA
This sequence comes from Geothermobacter hydrogeniphilus, assembly GCF_002093115.1. NCBI lineage: Bacteria > Pseudomonadati > Thermodesulfobacteriota > Desulfuromonadia > Desulfuromonadales > Geothermobacteraceae > Geothermobacter > Geothermobacter hydrogeniphilus. Next base: position 131,981 of record NZ_NAAD01000011.1, read on the forward strand.
CGCGCCTCGGCCAGATCGGCCACCGACTGCTGCAACCGGTCGTTGGTCTCGCTCAACTCCAGGGTACGCTGTCTGACCAGCTGTTCAAGGTTCTGGTGATACCCCTGCAGCTGCCGGTCACGCTCTTCCAGTTGCTCCAGCATGGTATTGAAACGTCGGACCAGCATGCCGATCTCATCCGGATGTCGCGGCCGGGCCCGCAACCGGAAGTCTCCCCGGTCGGCAACCCGCTCCATCACCTCCGAAAGATCGATCAGGGGCTCGGTCACCACCCGCTGCAGGCGCGACGCAAGCAGGACGGACAGCAGCCCCGACAGCAGCAGCAAAACCAGCAGGGCACTGCCGAACTGGGCCAGGCGGGTATTCAACTCTCCCAGGTCGAACTGGATGTAGAGTTGTCCGAGCAACTGCTGATCAAGAAAAATCGGCAGAAGATAAGCGAGGTGTGAGCTGCTGAAATGGTAACTGACCCGGGTTGCCAGGGGAGCCTGGTCAAGCAACTTGCAGGGGCTGTAGGACAGGGCCGTAACACGATCCTGAAAGGACCCATTGGCATTGAGATAATAAGCGAACGGTTTTCCGGAACGAAAAACAAAAGCGGCGCGGACATGAGGCTCGGAGGCAAGCGACGCCAGAACATCTTCCACCTGGGACTTCTGATTCAACATCAGGCCCTGCCTGCTGTTGACGGCGAGCACCTGGGCCAGCGCGGCGGTTTTGTCAACCAGCGACTGGCGAAAGGAAACGACCTCAACCGCCAGCAGAGCGCCCGCGACCAGCAACATCACCACGACACTGACCAGCACGATCACCAGAATCAGTTTCTGTCGTATGGATGCATTGTGGAAGTTCACGCGAGACATCCCCCATGGTCCGCAATCAGGCTGCTATTGGAACGTCTTCTACGCCATCGGTCAATATTTAAAATTCAGCCCCGCCCAGACCTGACGGCCGAGTTGGTATTCGCCCGGGCTCAACCCCGACTCGACCTTGCGGTTGAAGACATTGAAGATATCGAATCTGAAACCGACCCCGGGCACCCCCAGCAGGGTCCCCTGCCAGGCCAGCTTCCAGTCAAAAAGCACCACATCCCCCCGTTTGACATCATCGTAGACATAAAGGCTTTCGGCCACCGGTTCTCCCTTGAAGAAGTCAAAACGCTGCTCGGCACCGGGAATCGCCTTTTCCTGCCAGGTGTTCTCAAGGCTGTGATAGCTGCTCAGGTAACGGGTGAAATTGGTAAAACTGAATCCGGCCGGAAGCTGCGTGGTCCAGAGCATTTCGAGAGTGTGGGGGCGGTTGTAATCGCGCCGCGGCAGTTCGGCCTTGTAGACAATCCGGTTCCGGTACCAGACCCGATCCTGCAATTCTTCGTCATCCAGGACGGTATCGTAATTGTCATTACTTGAGGAGCTTTCCTGCCAGGTCCAGGTCAGCAGCAGATACTGTTTCCGCCAGGCCTTTTCCCAGGAAACGCGGTAGCTTTCATGTCGACTGTAACCATTGTTGTTGACCGTATAATAGCGCAGCCCATCAGCTTCGACCGGGCCGTACTGACGGGCAAACTCGTCGCGCCCGCGGCGATAGACATACTTGCCGCTGAGTTGTCCTCCCAGCAGCGCCTGGTCAAAACCGAGCACCACTTCATCGTTGTACGGGGTGTCCAGCCGTGAAAAGCGGGCAACGGATTGCAGGGTATCGGGATAGGGTTGCCAGGCCATCACCTGATTGTGAACCGTGCTGCGGTATTCGGCGTTCGGCGGCAGCTTCCCTTCACGCAGTTTGAAGGTTAGAAAGCTGCGCCCGTAATAGCGATTGACCCCGCCGGTCAGAACCGTCCGACCATCTCCGAAAAGGTCATATTCAAGGGCCAGCCGCGGTGCCAGGTTGAGGTTCTCCAGATAATCATCGTAATCGGCCCGCAATCCGGGACGCACGCTGAGCTGACGATACCTCAGCTGATCCTCGAAATAGATCCCGATGGCGTTGATTTCTTCAACGGTGCGCGAAGCCCGGTAGACGTTGCGCCGGGTCAGGAACTGTTCCCCGTCGATACAGGCGAACAGGTCGGCGCCGCAGATAACATCCGGTGTCAGGCGCGACTCCTTGTAGGCAACCGCCTGCTGCGAACGTTGGTAACGGCCACGGGTCCACGAGGCCTGCAGACCACCATTGAGATGCTGCTCCAGGTCGCCGCGCGGCTCCAGATCCCAATTGACATCGACATTGACATGAACATCCTGCTGCTCCTTGTCCAGGTTGCCGAACCCACCCTCGCGGCTGTAATCCGAACCCACCAGGCGCCCCCAGGGACGACTGTCTGTCGCGGCCCAGAGTCGCCAGTTCTGCGGTGCATCACGACTGTTTTCGCTGTCGCTGAAGGCGGCCTGGAACTGGATGCTCCCCTGTTCAAAAAAACGATAGTGATTCAGTGTCGTCGTCAGGCCGCCGCCGTTGATCACAAAACCGCTGTCAGCGGCATCCTGCACAAAATAATCGGCCTTGTAGGGAGCGTAAAGCAGGGTGAAATCCCAACTGTGATCAGCATCCTGATCGAAAACGCCTTTGAGAAAAAAGTTCTCATTGCGGCGATTCTGGCTTTTGCGCTCACCCAGGTGCAGCAGCGGAATATCGGAATAGAGCTGATGGTAGTCGAGCAGCAGGCCGACCCGGTCGCTGACCGGAAGATCCACACTCACCCCACCCTGATGTTTTGAAAACTCCGGCTGGGCCGAAGCACTGCCCGACTGCGTGAATCCGGCTCTGTCAGCCTCATTGAGGTGGAATTCGGTCCATTCATCCCGCGTGTGCCGATAATCGAGGTTGACGCTGAAACGCTCAGCCGGATGACGGGTAACGACATCGATGACACCGCCACTGAACTGTCCGTAACGAACCGGGATATTGCTGTCGTAAAGAACCACCTCTTCGGCCAGGGAGCTGTCCAGGAAGAGTTTCTGCGGATGCCCCGGGACATCGGCAAAATCGTTGGGATTGCGGGCGGTCGGATCCAGCAGGCTGTTGTTGTCAAGACCGTCGATCAGGAACAGGTTCTGAAACACCTTGCCGCCGGAGATGGAAACATCGGGCGGCAGAATCTCTCCGGCTGTCAGGGATGATTTGAACGTTTCACTGAACTGGACATCGGGCAAGACGTCGAGCAGCTCATTGATAGTACCGTTGCCCTGCGGCAATCGGTCAATCATCTCCCGCGACAGCCGCGACACGCCGTTCGCCCTGACATCGAGGGAGCCGATGATCGTCACCGGTTCCAGGACCGGGACAGCGGCCGGGGATCCCGCCGTGGCCGCTGCCCACGAAAAAACGGGAACAAGCATCAACAGCACAGCACTGAAAATGCCCGGGACGCAGGATCGGTAACGAAGGAAAAACATGCCCGGCAGAGTCTTTCGGTTCAGGGGTCAACGTACAGTGGACGATGGTCGGAGATATCCGGAATGCCGTCATTATCGCAGTCGGGATCAAGCATTAGGCCACTGGCGGCAATATCCGCGGCACTGGCCAGCGGTGACCAGAAATTCGGCAGACCGTCACCATCGGTGTCGATCGCGGCAACTTTCGTTCCAGGAAAATCGTCACGTCGCGAAAAGGACTCAGCGATGGCCTGCAAGGCGTCGTTGCGACTGCTGACAAAAGACAGGCTCTCAGCAAGGGCGATGGCCTGATCCGAAAAACCGGCGCCGGCCAGCGCTCCGGCGATGGCCACCAGTTGCTTCATCCTGGTGGTATCAACCTGAATGCTTCCCGCTGTCTGCTCAGCCAGTTGCAGGGTCAGCAAGGCATCGGCCGAATTTTTCATCAAGCTGTAATAACCGGCAGTTTTCAGCAGGTACTTGATCTCGGTCCTGGCCAGGCTGTCATAATTGGACAGACCGGCATCCCTGACCGGATCGTGAATGTCCGCTGCCGCTGCCGACATGGCGTCCGCGACCTGCTGCAGCACCCCACCTCTCTGACCACTCTCGATGATCCCGTCGGCAAGGGTTTCGTACAGCTGCGTCTCCTCGGTCCGGCTGACCAGCGACTGTGCAACCCGTATTTCGTCGTAGGCTTGAGAAAACTGTCCGTCTCGAGCGGTCACCATGCCCAGGCGATGATAACCGAGGGCAATGGAAACCAGGCCGTCAATCCGGTAGCTGACCCCAACCACGGGCTGCAGAGCTCCTTCGGCGCGCCCCAGCAAGGTTGCCGCCGTGGCAAAATCACCGACGTCAGCATAGAGGTCCGCCACCTTGACGTAGCCACGTTCGATCAGGTTGCGGTAAATGTTGCGGTCGCTGGTCTCCGTCAGACCACCGAGCAGACGGGCTGCCTCGTCCAACGCCTGCACGGCTTCGCCGAGACGGCCGACATTGATCAGGGACAGACCGATTCTTTCGTTCTTTCTGTTCAGGGCGTAGTAGGTCAGACCTTCAATCAGGTCACTGGCGGCACTGAAATGGTCGTTCAGAACCTGCAAGCCACTGGCATAACCATTGTTGAGGGCCTCCCAGGTCGCCACGGACATGAAGGCGGCATTCTGATAATAAACGCCGGACCGGGTCGCGCCGTAATAGTTTTTGTAGCTCACCGGAATGCTGTTGGCCAGATTCAAAGCCTCAATGGCAAAACCGCTGCGGTAAAGATCCTCAACGATCTGCGAAGCATAGTACCAGGTCTCGTTCAGGGTCAGGTTCTGCAGCCCGTCATTGGCTCTCAGGCTCTCAATCTCCTGGTAAATTTGCCAGACCTCGGCACTGCGGCCGAGATCGGCATTGAGACGCAGAACCTCGCTGAGATTGAATATGCGCGAGCGATAATACATGTAGGTCACTCCTGACCTGACCTTTTTATTTGCGGGAGTCAGTCGGGCCAGGGGCAGCAGGTCGTTCACCATGGCAGTCGCCTGTGCAATTTCATCTGCGGCCAGAGCATCCTCGGCAATATTGCGCACACCGATGAAAAACTTGCCGTAGGTCGACGTCGACGCAACCGCAGTCGCCAGTTGCTGGAGATAATCCAGCACCCGGGCTGCATCATCCAGGTCCCCGATTTTTCGATAATTAGCGGCAATTGATGCGAGGACGGCGCTGTCGTGGCTCGACAGCAAAGCAGCCCCCTTGCTGTCGACAACCCGGCGAATGGCTGCATAGGCGGCATCGAGATGCGGCAGGGCGGCAGCATAGCGTCCGAAGTCAACCTCGGAGCGCCCCAGCTCAAGCCAGGCATCGGCCTGCTCCGCCGACTGGTAAATCTGGGTCTGAACAATCTTTTCCGCCTCGGCAAAAAGACCGGCGGCGGCCTTGCCGTCAACGATCTCGACCATCAGCGGATCATTGACCGCGTCATCGGAAACCAGGCCGACCAGTTTTTCCGCCTGATGCAGGTGGGAGAGATCGGAACGGTAATAATAGGCGGCCCGCCGGGCACTGTCGTCACCCGGCATCTCGTCAGCCAGCAACGGCACCTGGATACTGTAGGCGGAAGTCAGGGAGGCCAATTCCCGCAAAAGGGGATTGACGGTCACCGCAGAAAGACCACTGCTGCTGCCTCCCTGCAGCTTCACATTGAACTCGTTGCCGGGCAACGACAGGGAGACAGCGTCATTCAGTCCATAGGCATGCAGCAGGTAACGCGCCAGACGCTGCGGAGCCACGCGGTTCAAAGGAACCAGGGCCGGGGCAACCGCCTGTGCCACCTGCATGGCCAGGGTATGTCCGTTGGCGATGAAAGCCGGATCGAGGGGATCAAAACCACTGCCAAGGCTTCGCTCGACGATGGTGCGGATACCCTGAAAAAGTTCCTCGACAATGAAAGACTGCCGCTGATCCCCGTTGCCGGCCAGGGCCAGCCGCATATCCTCGATCCGCTGCCGGGCATCGCCGACGAAGCCGAGGTCATTCAACAGGCCGGAATCGGGAAACCCGCTACTGAACACGCTCGCCGGTGGCGCGACAAGCTGCGCGGCGAGTCGGGCAAACGGCTCCTGCGCGGGATCCTGCAGAACCAGCTCTGCGGCGATCTTGCTCAGAAGCAGGGTCCGGTTCAACAGTTGGGCATCTTCAGCGGGGCGTGACAACAGTTTCGAGGGAGAGCCGCTCAACTGCAGATTGTCTGCTACCACCTGCAGGGAATCGGCGAGAGAGAGACCAGACTGCCAACCGCGGGTCACCAGCGTGGTCAGCGGAGAGACAACAACCCGCCCCAGGGAAGAAGCATAGAAATCAAGAGCGGAACATTGCTCCATGGCGGAAAAGTCGAATCCGGTTCCACCATCACTGCCCCCTCTGGCGACAAGCAGCAGCGTCCCCGGATCGACCCTTCGGGCAAGCAGCAGGGAGAAATGACCGGCATCGTCACTGCGGGTTTCACATCGGCCCTGCCCACTTGGACCACAGAACGGAACAACGCTGCCATCAACCGCGTCGGCAAGATAAATGCGGGCATCAACAATCGGCCCATCCTCGACAAACCCGGCCACCAGTTGAGTCGGCACCGCCGTTGCCGCCGGTTGATCACTGCTGCTGCCGGTTCCCCCACAGCCGAAGAGCCCGAACAGCAAAAGGCCGCCCAGCCACCACCAACCGGATTTACGAAAAAGGGACAACGCCATGTCGCAACAACCAACAGGAGACACCGGGAAAAAGATCCGGAAAATTCAACAGGAAATCTAACTACTCAATATTAAATGCGAAATGTACCAGACAGCCATCAGAAGAGGCAACTTAAAATCCTCATATCCGACAGGTGTGCAAAATTCTGCACACATTCCAGACAGTTAGCATTATCAAATTCCCCGGGATGGTGAGAAACTTGACCCTGGAAAGGGAATTGCCCTATAAACAACCCACGCATTCAGTAGAGACTCTGTCAAGGCGGGACATGCGGCAAATGAGTTCTTACACCGACAACGGCACCCAGGGCCGCCGACTGGCCATAGCGTTGCTGCTTTCCATTGCCGGGCATCTGCTGTTTCTCTCCCTGCCCGGGGTCAAGGTGCCGAACCCCCGTCCACAGGAGCAGACTATCCGGGTCGGCCTGCGGAAAATATTGCCGCGCCCCGCCACCAGTCGCCGCAGCACACCGGCTCAAAACGCACATCGCCCGCCTCAACCCCGCACCAAAGTCGCGGCGACGCAGCCTTCGGCCAAAGAGAACGACCGGAAGTCCCCGACAGAAAAAAGTGCAGCCAAAACAAACGGGCCCGTCGAAAAAAGAACTGCTGACACGACTCCGGACCCGGTCGTCACCCGGCAGCCGTCTGAGCCCCCCAGGATGGTCGAACAACAGGTTCCCCGGCTGCAGGCAACAACCCGGCCGGCACCATCCAACCACGGCGATGAAAGGCCATCGACCGCACAAGTGAAGATAAGCGAAAGCCGGGGGCCGTCTCCCGCATCCCCGCCGGAAACCGCTTCTACGACGGCATCTCAACCACAGGCCGCCGTCATCGCGCCGACGTACCTCGACAATCCACGCCCACGCTACCCCCCCCTCGCCCGGCAACGGGGCTGGCAGGGAGATGTCCTGGTCCGGGTGTCGGTTGATCCTTCCGGCCGGGTGGTCAAAACCCGGCTGGAACGGTCATCCGGACACCGGGTTCTTGATCGCTCAGCGTTAAAACAGATCCGCCGATGGCGGTTTCGCCCGGCCAGCAGGGGAGAGACAAACATTGCCGGGGAGGTGACGGTGCCGGTTCATTTCCGGCTGAGAAGTTCGTGAGAAAGGTTCGAGGTTCGAGGTTCGAGGTTCGAGGTTCGAGGTTCGAGGTTCGAGGTTC